>NZ_CP119677.1:2285000-2588333 GCF_029318685.1 Ruminiclostridium papyrosolvens DSM 2782 | reverse complement strand
ATATATATTCCAAGGAAGCGGCCGTTATCGATCCCGCTTGGGATATTGAAACAATTACAACCAAGCTTCTAATGTTAGGCGTATACCCAACGAAAATCCTCCTTACGCATTCACATTTTGATCATGTAAACTTGGTTGAACCATTAATTCAAAGATTTAATTCTCAAGTTTACATGTCTTTAAAAGAAATAGAATTTTACAAGTACCAGTGTACAAACTTGAATCCGGTGAAACATTTTGACACAATAAAATTAGGACAAACTAATATTACTGCTCTCCTCACATCAGGTCATACGGTGGGAAGCATGAGTTTCCTTCTTTCTGATTCTTTGTTCACAGGAGATACAATTTTCATTGAAGGTTGTGGAATCTGTACTTCTATAGGGGGGTGCCCGGAAGAGATGTTTAATTCAATACAGATGATAAAAAAAATAGTATCTCCAGAGGTTTGCGTTTATCCAGGACATTCATACGGTAAAGAACCGGGGTATCCTTTAAAGTATCTTATGCAGGAAAATATCTATTTCTTATTTGAACGGAAGGAAAAGTTCGTGGAATTTAGAATGCGAAAACAGAAGAACGGATTGTTTAATTTTCAATAAAAGAGCCTATATTTAGTAAAATTCAAAACCCCTTTATTTTATAAATCAAAGGTGATATTTATGGAGAAATCAATAGTATTTATATTTTCGGGTGAAGGTTCTTAATACTATCAAATATGGAGAGAACTTTATATGCAAAATTATTTTTATTCGTAAATGGGTGACAAAGCTGCAAATTGCTATCTCGATTTTCTTAAGGGTAGATTTTATCAAAGCCCTCAGATTCCTTTGATTTCCTTTATGCATGGAGGTATATTGACCCAACTACCGAATGGGTATTTTGGGGAGACGACCAGAAAACCAACAATGTTCTCCGAAGCTGTCAGGAAACTGGAATAAGAACAAAATCTTGTTTATATAGACTTGGGTCCTGGAGGTACGCTTGCTAACTTTGCCAAACGTAATATTGATGTAAGTTTCCAATCAGAGGTTTTTTCCGTTATGGCGCCCTTTAACCAGGATTTGAAGAATCTGGCTAAAGTCACAGAAGTATGGTTAAAGGATTTTAACCAGAGATAAAAACTCTTATAAAAACGAGGAGGAAGGTTACTAATGGTTACATATCTTTTCCCCGGTCAAGGTTCTCAAATCAAAGGGATGGGAGGGATGCTCTTCGATGAATTTCCTGCAATAACAACAAAAGCAGATGAGATACTCGGTTATTCCATTAAAGAGTTGTGTCTTAAAGACTCAGGACGTCAGTTGAGCCAAACTCAATATACCCAGCCGGCACTATATACTGTTAATGTTCTGTCTTATCTAAAAAAGATAAAGGAAACGGGGAGGAAGCCGGACTATTTGGCTGGGCATAGTTTGGGGGAATATAGTGCACTATTTGCTGCAAATATTTTTGATTTTGAAACAGGACTGAAGTTGGTAAAAAAGAGAGGAGAACTGATGAGCCAGGCAATTGGCGGAGGCATGGCTGCAGTACTTGGATTAAAAGACGAAAAAGTCGAAGAGATATTAATGGACAACGGTTTCGATACCATACAAATTGCCAACTACAATTCACCAACCCAGATCATAGTTTCCGGCCTCAAGGCTGATATTGAAAGAGCAAGTGGTTTGTTTTCCCAAATGGAAGGTGTAAGGTATATCCCTCTTAACGTGAGTGGGGCATTTCACTCCAGATATATGAAAGATGCGAAAGAAAGGTTCGAAGAATATCTGAACCAATTTACATTTTCGGAATTATCTATACCGGTTATATCAAATGTCCATGCCAAAATCTACAAACCCGAGATAATAAAGAAGAATTTAGCCATGCAAATTATCCAGCCGGTTAAATGGACAGAGAGTATAAGGTATTTAATGGGGGTTGGAGAAATGGAGTTTGAGGAAATCGGGCCTGGAGATGTTTTAACCAAGTTGGTGCAGAAGATACGTGAGCAGGCAGAGCCACTTGTAATTACAGACGATGAAGAAACCGAAGGCATACAGGAGCAGAGCTGTAATACATCTTTGGGTATTACGGCTTATTCTTTGGGTGATGCCGGATTTAAAAAGGATTACAATCTTAAATATGTATATTTGACAGGTGCAATGTATAGGGGAATAGCCTCCAAAGAAATGGTAGTGAGCATGGGTAAAGCTGGGATGATGGGCTTTTTTGGCACAGGTGGGCTGAAACTGAATCAAATCGAAGAAGCAATTAAGTACATACAAAAAGAACTGTCAGGCGGACAAGCATATGGGATGAATTTGCTGCATAACCCGAACAACCCTGAAAAGGAGGAAGACATCGCAGACTTGTATATAAAATACAGGGTAAAAAATGTTGAGGCTTCGGCATATATGAGTATAACTCCAGCGCTAATTAAATACCGTGTTCAGGGGTTAAGGCGCAATCCTGATGGGACGGTTTCGGGTAGTAACCGGATAATAGCTAAGGTGTCAAGGCCTGAGATTGCTGAAATTTTTTTGAGTCCTGCACCCGAACGTATTGTAGATAAGATGGTTCAGGAAAACAGGATTACCAGAGAACAAGCTGAACTGTTAGAAGAAATACCAGTAGCAGATGATTTATGTGTAGAAGCAGATTCTGGCGGACATACCGATGGTGGTGTAGCATATGCCCTAATGCCGGCCATGACTAAGCTGCGGGATGAAATGACCAACAGGTATGGATATCGTAAAAAGGTAAGAGTTGGTGCTGCCGGAGGGATAGGTACTCCTGCGGCTGCAGCAGCGGCCTTTATCTTGGGCGCTGATTTTATTCTAACGGGGTCTGTCAATCAATGTACTGTAGAGGCAGGTACAAGTGAAGCAGTAAAAGATTTGCTGCAGCAGATGAATGTACAAGATACTGAATATACACCTGCAGGAGATATGTTTGAGATTGGAGCTAAAGTTCAGGTATTAAGAAGAGGGGTGTTTTTCCCTGCAAGAGCCAATAAGCTTTACGAATTGTATCGCCAGTATAATTCATTAGACGAAATTGACGAAAAGAATAAAAAGCAAATTCAGAAAAAATACTTTAAACGGAGTTTTGAAGAAATCTACGAAGAAGTAAAACAGTATTGCCTGCCGCAAGAGATAGAGAATGCGGAACGAAACCAAAAACAAAAAATGGCGTTAATCTTTAGGTGGTATTTTGGTTACGCTACTGATTTGGCTTTAAACGGTACTTCGGGACAGCAAGTGGATTATCAGGTACTATGTGGTCCTGCTCTGGGGGCGTTTAACCAATGGGTTAAGGGAACTCCATTAGAAAATTGGAGAAACCGGCATGTTGACCAGATTGGGGAAAAGCTTATGAATGATACTGCGGAATTACTTAACCAGCGAGTCGGATCTATTAGCAGTTATTTTTCCCCGTCTTTATAGGACTCTCCACAAAAAGCTTGCTTTTTCGGCAAACTTTATCTTCTATGATTAAGGAGTTGTAATGAATGGAACTGGAATTAATAAAGTATTTACCTGAAACGGACTTAGAATTCCCTCCCCTTCTTTTCATCCATGGGGCATATCATGGAGCCTGGTGCTGGGAAGAAAATTTTCTTGCATACTTTTCGTCACGAGGATTTTCCTCTTATGCTGTTAGCTTCCGGGGGCACGGCAAAAGCGTTATCAATGAAGAACTAAATACCTGTTCGTTGAGTGATTATGTGGAGGATGTTTTGAAAACCATAGAGTTGTTAGGGCAAAGACCGGTTTTAATCGGTCACTCGATGGGAGGAGCGATTGTTCAAAAAATATCGTATTTATATCCGGATAAAATAACCGCGGCAGTTTTAATGTCCTCGGTTCCTCCCAGTGGATTTGTAAAAGAATATTGGAGGTTATTATTAACAAATTTGCGGAAGGTACTTGCAATAAATTTGTTTAATAAAGGAGAAAATGTTGAATTTCCGGCAGACCTATTTTTATCCGATCAGTTACCGATGAAGAAAAGGAGTGACATCATAAGTTTGCTTCAACCGGAATCGACAAAAGCACTTGGTGATTTGTGCAGACGAATAGTTCCGAAGTCCATAAACAATAAGGTTCCGATGTTGGTACTAGGTTCACTGAGCGACAGGTTTTTTACTGCGGCAACCGCCGTTTCTACTTGCAAGGCTTATAACACAAAATTGGTCGTATTTCCAGAAATCAGCCATGACATGATGTTGGATCCCAATTGGGGAGCTGCGGCTGACGAAATTTTTGCTTTTTTGCATAAATTAACGCCCGATGTCAGGAGGTAATATAATGAGTGAACAAGGTTCTTACCAAATAAGTACTATAGCTTCCAACGTCGAAAAAGAAATTAACCGTTTAAAAGCTCAAGTGGAATTGTTCTGGGATAAAGAATGCAAGCACTATATCGAGTTTGGTTTAAGTGACGGTATGGCAATAGTGGAGTCTGGATCAGGTCCTGGCTTTATAACCGAAAAAATCTTGAAGAGGTTCCCTAATGTAAATATTACTGCTGTAGAGATTGATCCATTACTGGTTGATTATGCAAGAAAATATTTGTCAGAACAATGTCTGCCTAACAAATACCAGGTAATTCAAAAATCAATTATGGAAACGGATTTACCTGAAAATTCTTATGACTTTGCGATAACACGATTGGTATTGGAGCATTTACCGAATCCCGTAAAAGCTGTTCGCGAGATTGTACGGATACTGAAGCCTGGCGGAAAAGCGATATTCGTTGATAATGATTTTGAAATGCATATTATGGCTTATCCAAATGTTACAGACTTGAGAGAGCTTTACAACTCTTACTGCCAGGCCCGATATGCTGAAGGGGGAAACCCAAAAATTGGTCGGGAGCTGCCTTTAATACTCAAAGAAGGTGGATTGTCAAACGTGGATTTTGAAGTTATCTGTGCTCATAGTGAAGTAATCGGTGATGAAATGTTTTTTAAATCTGAGGGACTGGCTATTCCCTCTAAGCTGGTACATGATGGCTTTTTATCCAGCAAAGTTCTAGGGCGTATTTCAGTTGAGTGGCGAAATATGATTAAAAGTGAAAAGCATTCCATTGTTCGGCAGTTGTATATGGCTGTTGGTGAAAAATTGCTGTAGAAGGTAGAAAAGAGGGAGAATAGATGGCCGGTGATTTTCAGTCATGTCCGAAAGGTATAGAAACCGAAGTAAAAAAAGTAGTTGCTGACTTGTTAGATGATAAAAGCGAGGCTCTGGACTTGGATAAAAGCTTTCTGGAACTGGGCATAAATTCGATATTGTCTGTAGAGCTGGTAGAAGCCTTAGAACAAAGATTTGAAATTCAATTAGGGATCGAAGTTATTTTTGATTACAGAGGAATTAAAGAATTGGCGGAATTCATCCTGGACCGATATGGGGCAGATCACATGTCTAAACACTGCCAAAATGAACCTGCTGCCTGTCCTTCCTGCACGGAAACAGGCAATCCCGATTTACTTAATCACAAAGAATCTGCCAAAGTTGAAGTTGAAAATAATAACCGCAATGTATCTCTTCCAGGAGAATGGGGTTCAAATATAGCAGTCATAGGTATCTCCGGCAAGTTTGCAGGTTCAGAAACAATTGAAGAATTTTGGGATCATCTTGAGCATGGGGATAGCTGTATAGAACAAATTAACCGTAAGGGTTGGGATGAAAGGAATTATTATGATCCGTATCCTGACCGGAAGAATAAATCCATCAGTAAATGGGGAGGCTTACTTAAAAATATAGATTCATTTGATGCTTCATTTTTCAATATTTCTCCGCTTGAAGCGGAAAGGATGGACCCTCAGCAACGGTTGTTTTTAGAAGAGGGGTATAAATCTATTGAAGATGCGGGATATTCTCCTGAACAGTTATCGGGGAAAAAAGTGGGGGTATTTGTCGGTGGCCGGAGTTCAGATTATAAAGAAAAAACATTGATGGAAGAAGAGATAAATGCACAAACATTTTTAGGAAACGATATGTCGATTCTGGCTGCAAGGCTCTCCTATTTTTTAAACCTTAAAGGGCCAAGCATGGCAGTGGATACTGCATGTTCATCATCTTTGATAGCGATCCATTCAGCCTGTGGCAGCATACGCAGAGGAGAATCGGAAATTGCTTTAGCGGGTGGTGTATTTGCAATCAGTTCTCCTGAGTTTTATATTATGACATCTAAAACCAATATGCTGTCACCTGACGGTAAATGTAAAACTTTTGATAATAGCGCAAACGGTATAGTGCTTGGTGAAGGTGTTGGTGTATTGGTGCTGAAACCATTGAAAGCGGCAATTGAAGATAGGGACAATATTTACGGAGTCATTAAAGGTACTGCTGTAAACCAGGATGGAAAGACAAAAGGTATTACCGCACCGAGTATGCTTTCTCAGAAAGAGTTAATATTTAATGTATATAAAAATGCTTCTATCCACCCGGAAACTGTCAGTTATATTGAAGCACACGGTACGGGTACCAAATTGGGCGATCCGATTGAAATAAAAGCCCTAACAGAGGCATTTCGTATGTTTACCGATAAAACTAAGTTTTGTGCCATTGGCTCCCATAAACCAAATTTCGGGCACACGATAATGTCGGCTGGCATTGCAGGCGTCTTAAAAATCTTAATGGCAATGAAATATAGAAAAATTCCACCAACCATTAACATCACACAAATAAATGAACATATTGATTTAAACGGAAGCCCGTTTTTTGTCAATACAAGACTTATGGAATGGGAAAATAGAGGCGGCATTCCACTAAGGGCGGGTGTTAGCTCATTTGGATTTAGCGGAACAAACTGCCATGTTATTATTGAGGAAGCACCTATTCAAAAGAGGTGCCAGGACGGTATAAATAGGCCATATTATCTTTTCTTGATATCCGCTAAGACTAAAAAAGCTTTAAGTCGAAAAATTTCTGATATGGCCAAATGGATAGATAAAGAAGCGGAAAATTATTTGATTGAGGATATTACCTATACATTACTAACTGGGAGAAGCCATTTTCCTGTTCGGTGTGCTTTTATCGCAAAGGACTTAAGTGAGCTAAAACAAAGAATAAGGGAAATCAATGAAAAAGGAACTGCTGAGGAGTATTTCCAAAATGAAGAGAATGATTCTTTAAAAATGGAGAAAGTATTGGAGCCGATCTTAAGAGAGTATGGTGAACGATTAATCAAGGAATTACAGGAGCCAGATAATTTAACTTGGAATGAATATAAAGAAAAATTATTGGTATTGTCAAATTTATATATAAAAGGCTGCAATTTGAATTGGGAAGACTTATTTATAAATTGCAAGACCCATCGTATAGCACTGCCTGCATATCCATTTGCCGGAGAGAGCTACTGGATAACGGAAACAGGGAATCGTTACATTAAAGAGGACCATTCAGTATCCATCCACCCACTTCTGCACAAGAATACTTCCAATTTCTCCGAGCAACGGTTCAGCACATTTTTTACAGGGAGGGAGTTTTTTCTGGCTGACCATGTGGTGAAGGGTGAGCGGATATTGCCGGGGGTGGTTTATCTTGAAATGGCCCGGGCAGCAACAGCGGCGGCAGTAGATGCTTCAGAAGAAGATAAGACCGGATTACAATTGAAAAATGTTGTTTGGATTCGGCCTGTTGTTGTAAGGGATAAGCCGGTCCTAATACATATAAGCCTTTTAATCGAGGAAAATGGAGAAATTTCTTATAAAATCTACAGTGGGAATGATGGGGATAGTGACGAGATTATAGAGTACTGCCAGGGCTCTGTTGCGCCCAATGAGGCTGTGGAACCTCAGCTTTTGGACATTGAGGCATTAAAGGCTGAATGCAACCTGGGTAGTTTTTCGGCCAGTGAATGCTATGATGCTTTCAAGGCTATGGGGGCCGATTATGGTATGAGACTTAAGGGTATTGAAAAGGTATATGTGGGGGAAGACAAGCTATTGACTAAAATATCCTTGCCTGAAGCCATATACGATACCCAGGACATGTTTGACCTGCATCCAAGCCTGATGGATTCAGCCGTACAGATTTGTTTAATGATGGGCTCCGGTGATATGAAGTCGTTTGATAGCAAATCTCCGCGAAATCCACTTTTACCATTTGCCCTGCAAAGTCTCGAGATAATTGATAAGCTTGCTCAAAAAATGTGGGCATATGTTCGATACAGCGATGGCAGCGGGGCGAAACATGAGGTGCAAAAGTTTGATATTGATTTGTGCGATGAGAAAGGGTTTATTTCTGTGAGGATGAAGGGTTTTTGTGAAAGGGTGCTGGAGGGGGAGGTCAGAACTAAAAAAGCCAACGAAACCTCTATTAAGCACTTTCCCGGAACCATGATGCTGACCCCTGCGTGGGATATAGTTCCAATCAAGAGAGGAAAGACATTTCCATCCTTTACCGACAGAGTTGTGGTTATTGAGGGGACGAAGGACAAGCAGAGTGCTATTCAACAATACTATCCCCAGGCACAAGTTTTAGACATTCACCCAAATGACACAATAGAAGAAATATACAAGAAGTTTAAGGATTATGGTTCTTTTGAACATATTATATGGATTGCTCCCCATAGATCTTTGGATTCATTGGCAGATGATCTATTGGTTGAAGAACAGAAAAAAGGTGTTATCCCGGTTTTCCGTATAATTAAAGCATTGCTTCGTTTAGGCTATGGCGAGCAAAATTTAGGCTGGACTGTGATCACCACACAAACCCAGTCCATAGGGAAAAACGATATTGTGAACCCAACTCATGCGAGTCTCCACGGGCTGGTTGGCTCAATGGCTAAGGAATATCCAAACTGGCAAGTCCGCCTTGTTGACGTAGAAGACGACTGCCAATGGCCGATTAACGATATATTTACCCTGTCAGCTGACTCTCAGGGGGAGCTTTTGGTATACCGGGATAAGGTGTGGTACCGGCAAAAGTTAGTCTCAGCTCAGGTTACTGAGTTGAACCAGCCATTATACAGGCAAGATGGAATATATGTAGTAATTGGGGGCGCCGGCGGCATAGCAGAAGTGTGGACCGAATACATGATTAGGAATTATCAAGCTCAGGTTATCTGGCTCGGCCGGCGTGAAGAGGACGAATCCATCAGGATGAAGATAAACAAGCTTGCAGCATTAGGACCTAAACCTTACTATATATCGGCGGATGCAACCGATGAGAAAGCTTTGGCGCAAGCTTATAAAGAAATTAAAATGCGGCATCCCAGGATTCATGGGGTGATAGATTCCGCCATTGTGCTGCTGGACGGGAGCTTAGCCAATATTGACGAGGCACGTTTCAAGGCCACACTTTCTGCCAAGGTTGATTTGAGTGTGCGTATCGCTCAAGTTTTCCAAAAAGAAGAATTGGATTTTGTGATGTTCTTTTCTTCTGTCAACTCATTTCTTAAATCTGCAGGACAAAGCAATTATGTTTCCGGTTGTACCTTCAAGGATGCATTTGCCCGTCAGCTTTCTCTGGAATGGGACTGTGCTGTGAAAGTTATGAACTGGGGCTATTGGGGTAATGTGGGAATCGTAGCATCAGACCATTATAAAGACAAAATGGTCCAGTTAGGCATTGGCTCAATTGAGCCGCAGGAAGCCATGGAGGCTCTCGAAACACTAATGGCTGGACAGCTGGACCAGCTTGTCTTTTTGAAAACGACAAAAAATTCGGTTTTCGAAGAATTGAATTTGCATGTGGATACCGAAGAATGGATTGCAGCCTACCCGGAAAATATTCCATCAAACATATACAGCTTACAGGAGCGTATCAAAACCGTGCCGCTCCCAAAACTATTTGATGGAAGAATGTAAGGAACTGTAAGGCATAGATACTGAAATAATGAAAGCAGAGGAGCGGACTTGCTAATGAGCGAGATGAATGAGATTGTTGTCAGGTTGCTATGGGGTCAATTACAATCAATCGGATTATTTACCCAAAAAAGTTCAGTATTTGCTGATTTTAAAACTAAATCAGGGTTGTGGAAATTATATGATAAGTGGCTTAGTGAAAGTATAGCAGTTTTGGTACGGAATAACTATCTCCAATACGATGGGGAGTTGTACACAGTAGTCGATGGAACGAAATTGGATATGGAGACCGTATGGAACGAATGGGAACTCAAAAAGGGTTTATGGCTCAAGAATCCTGATATAAAAGACTATGTGATTTTGCTGGAGGCAATGCTCAGAGCATTACCCGGGATTCTTACAGGTAAAATACCTGCTACCGATATCATGTTTCCCAATTCATCAATGCAATTGGTTGAAGGGATTTACAAAAACAATCCGGTTGCTGACTATTTTAACGGAGTGCTGGCAGATACTTTAGTTGACTATATCAAAGAACGTATTGAGCAGCAACCCTCGGCAGAGATTAGAATATTGGAAATTGGTGCGGGCACCGGCGGAACCAGTGCGATGGTTTTCCAAAAAATACATCCATATCAGAAGCATATCCGGGAATATTGCTATTCCGATATCTCAAAAGCATTTCTGATCCATGCTGAAGAAGTGTATGCTCCTGGGAATTCTTATCTGACTTTTAAAATTTTCAATGTAGAAGAGCCTATTGCGGGACAAGATATAACCGCAGGCGGATATGATGTCGTGATAGCAGCCAATGTATTGCATGCAACAAAAAATATCAGACAAACTATACGTAATGCCAAAGCGGTCTTGAAGAAGAACGGTTTGATCATGTTAAATGAGATAAGCGTTAATTCCCTGCTTACCCATCTTACCTTTGGTCTATTAGAAGGCTGGTGGCTGTATGAAGATGCCGAGCTGCGCATTCCCGGCGGCCCTGGTTTATATCCTGAAAACTGGCAAAGGGTGTTGCAAAGTGAAGGATTCAGGACTGTATTCTTTCCGAGCCGGGAAGCTCATGATTTGGGTCAGCAGATTGTCGTAGCAGAAAGTGATGGTGTAGTTTGGCAAAAAAGACAACGCGCACGTGTAGAAGAACCTGAAATACCTAAACTTAAGAGCGGTATGGGGAAGAGTTCCCCGGCAAACCATCGGAAGTTGCAGTCTACTGCAATACAAGATAAGCCACCCAAATTGCAGAAAACTAAAACAATCCGGGACGCTGATGCTGGCGATCAAATGCTAAAGGACCATGCGAGGGCGGTTGTCCGCGAAAGTATTGCTAGTTCGTTAAAAATGAAAGAAGAAATAATACAGGATGAACGCAGCTTTTCAGAATACGGTGTTGATTCAATTGTAGCGGTTAAATTGGTCAATTTAATCAATAAACAGTTAAATATCAAATTGCAGGCTACGGACTTGTTCGATTTTAGTAATATCAAAAAATTGGTACAGTTTATTGCCAGGGATTTCAGAGCTGCTTTAATTTCTCAACTAAGTGAAAACACCTCTGTTCTGGAAATAGACCATATTGGAAATCAGGGAGAGGTTATATCTGCTGCTCAAGAAGCAAACGATATACATAGCAATAAACAAGTATGGCAAAAAAATCGGCTTGCAGCGCAGTACGCGAAAACGGCTCAATATTCTGTAAATGTAACAGAACAAGATCAAGCTGCCGGATATAGAGAAGATTCCATTGCGATTATTGGAATGAGTGGGCGGTTTGCTAAATCTGATTCGGTAGATGAATTATGGAATCACCTTTCAAATGGTACAGATTTAGTTGAAGAAATAAGCAGGTGGGATCTTTCCAAGCATTTTTCTAAAGGCGTACGCTATTGCAATTACGGCAGCTTTTTGTCTAATATCGACCAATTTGATCCGGTTTTTTTTAATATTTCAGGGCTTGAAGCATCATACATGGACCCACAGCAAAGGTTCTTTTTGGAAGAGTCATGGAAGGCGTTGGAGGATGCCGGATATGTAGGAACAGGAATTCAGGGACGTTCTTGCGGGGTTTTTGTGGGATGTGCTCCCGGAGATTATAAGCTTTTGTTTGATGATAATCTTCCCGCGCAATCTTTTTGGGGTAATGCCGGCTCTCTGATTCCCGCCAGGATTGCTTATTATCTGGATCTTCAGGGACCTGCTGTGGCTGTTGATACGGCTTGCTCCAGTTCATTGGTTGCAATTCATCTTGCGTGCCAAAGCTTGTGGAACAGGGAAACAGATATGGCATTAGCGGGTGGCATATTCATTCAGTCTACCTCTGAGTTTCATTTGGCTTGTAATCGGGCTACTATGCTATCTTTGACAGGGCACTGCCATACCTTTGATGAAGAGGGGGATGGGTTTGTCCCTGGTGAAGGTTCTGGTGTAATTGTGCTTAAACGTCTTAAAGAGGCTATTAATGATGGTGATCATATTTATGGAGTGATCCGGGGGTCGGGTATTAATCAAGATGGTACAACCAATGGAATCACAGCACCAAGTGCAAAAGCTCAGGAACGTTTGGAGCGTTATGTATATGATACTTTTGGTATTCAACCCGCAGAGATACAGATGATAGAAGCGCATGGAACGGGGACTAGATTAGGTGACCCTATTGAATATCAGGCGCTGACTCGGACATTTAGACAGTATACTGATAAAATCGGATATTGTGCCATCGGATCTATTAAAACTAACTTGGGACATGCAGTAACTGCAGCAGGAATTGCCAGTGTCATTAAGGTTCTTTTATCTCTTAAGTATAAAAAAATTCCGCCGTCACTCCATTTTAAGAAAGGTAATTCCAATATTCAGTTTGAAAACAGTCCGTTTTATGTAAATACAAGTCTAAAAGATTGGAATGTAAATTCAGGTTCCAAACGTCGCGCCACCGTCAGCTCTTTTGGGTTTAGCGGAACCAACGCCCATATAGTTATTGAAGAAGCGCCCGAAATAGACCTGGTACATTCACAAAAACCAAGCTATTTGATTGTATTATCAGCCCGAACCTTTGAACAGTTGAGGCAGCAGGTCAGCCAATTGGTTGAGTATTGTGAGCGCGAACCAAAGGTAGATTGTGGCGACATGAGTTATACACTGCTTTTAGGAAGAAAACATTTTAACCATCGTTTGGCATGTGTGGTTCATAGTCTTGAGGAATTGATCAAGCTTTTCAAAAAATGGCTTGCAAAGGGCAAGCTATTGGAAATCCATATTTCAGAAATACAGGAGAATGGCAACGGTGAACAGCCATCTTTGAAACGATATGGGAATCAGTGCATACAGAACTGCCATGAGGTCAATGATGGAGGAAACTATCTTGAGTATTTATCCATGGTAGCATATCTGTATACACAAGGATATGCTTTGGAGTTTGAACAGCTATTTGCAAATGACAGGTATTCCCGTATCAGCCTGCCGACCTATCCCTTCGCCAGAGAACGCTACTGGGTGCCGGAGATTGAGAGCAGTCCAACTATGGCAGCACCTGCAGCAGCCTTCATACATCCGATGCTGCATCAAAACACCTCCGACCTCTCCGAACAGAGGTTTACTTCAACATTTACCGGACAGGAGTTCTTTCTGGCAGATCATGCAGTGCAAGGCCAGCACCTCCTGCCTGGAGTAGCCTATCTGGAGATGGCACGGGCGGCAGTCGAGCAGGCAGCCGGAGCCCTGAAAGAGGAGAAGACGCGGATAAGCCTGAAGAACATTGCCTGGGTACGGCCTGTTGAGGTAGGGAAACAGCCAGTCAGGTTACATATCGGACTATACCCTGAGGAAACGGGCTGGATTGCCTACGAGATTTACAGCGAGCCGGATGAAGCGGACACGGAACCGATAGTGCACAGTCAGGGTGTAGCTGTGCTGGACACTGACCGGAAGGCTCCTGTCTTGAACATATCTGCCTTACAGGCACAGTGCAGCCAAAGCTCCCTTTCCTCTCACCAATATTACGAGGCCTTCAAGGCGATGGGGTTTGACTACGGCCCTGCCCATCGCGGGTTTGAGCAGGTCTATGTAGGGCAGAACCAGGTATTGGCCAGGCTTATACTGCCGCCGTCTGTGGCTGCCACCAAAGACCAGTTCGTACTGCATCCCAGCCTGATGGATTCCGCCCTGCAGGCCTCAATGTGCTTGATGATGAATGATGGCGAAATAATGCCATACAATAGCAACACCCCCGGAAGGCCCGCCCTGCCCTTTGCCCTGGAGGAGCTTGAAGTCTTTGAAAGCTGCCTCCCCACCATGTGGGCCTTGGTTCGCTGCAGTGAGGGCAGCCAGGCAGGGGACAGACTGCAGAAGCTGGATATCGACCTCTGCGATGATGAAGGCAAGGTGTGTGTGCGGATGAAGGGATTCACGGCCAGGGTAACAGATGGGGAACCGGGATTAACAGAATCTTCGGCAATTCATGGAACACTGATGCTCAAACCCTGCTGGAGGGAACAAGCCGTGGCTGGGAAAGTCCAGTCCCATGAATATGGGCGGCACCTGGTGATTCTTTGCGAACAGACTGAAATTACTCCTCAAAGCATTACAGACAGGATGGACAAGATATACTGCCTCGCCCTGCAATCCCCGCAGCAGGGGATCGGTGAGCGGTTTCAAACATATACTGCACAAGTCTTTGAGGAGATAAAAAATATCCTCAGGGACAAGTCCAAGGACAAAATACTGGTTCAGATAGTAATTTCCACCCAGAAGGAACAGCAGCTCTTCTTTGCACTCTCCGGCTTGCTGAAAACCGCTCAACTGGAGAATCCGAAGCTGACAGGACAGATGATTGAAGTGGAGCCTGGGGAAGACTCAGGAAGGATTGTAAAGAAGCTGCAGGAGAACAGCCAATGTCCCCTTGACAGCCAAATCCGGTATCAGTCCGGTAAACGTCTGGTTGCCGGGTGGAATGAAGTTGAAGCTTCAGAGGAAGAAGAGACCGTTCCATGGAAAGCCGAGGGAGTCTATTTGATTACGGGAGGAGCCGGTGGACTGGGACTCATATTTGCTAAAGAGATTGCCAAGAAAGCCAAGGGTGTTGCTCTAATCCTTGCCGGTCGCGCTCCGCTGGGCGAAGACAGGCAGGCCAGGCTTGAAGAACTGGAGGCTCTGGGTGCCCGCATCGCATACAGGCAAGTCGATGTGAGCGACAGACAGGCTGTTACCGACCTGATCCAAAGCATCAGGAATGAATTCGGCAGCCTCAACGGCATTATTCATGCCGCCGGAGTGATCAAGGACAATTTCATCATAAAGAAAACCAAAGAGGAGCTCATGTCGGTTCTGGCCCCCAAGGTTTTGGGAGCGGTGAACCTGGATGAGGCAAGCAAAGACCAGAGCCTCGACTTCTTCATCCTCTTTTCTTCGTTAGCCGGAGTCATAGGCAACGCTGGTCAGGCCGACTACGCGGCAGCCAATGCCTTCATGGATGCGTATGCCGGCTACCGGAATGAATTGAAGGTTTCGGAGCAACGCTGCGGTCGTACATTGTCGCTAAACTGGCCGTTATGGAAAGAGGGCGGGATGCGTGTCGATGAAGAGACAAAGAGGATGATGAGGCAAAGCATGGGCATGGTCGCCATGGAGACAGGGAGCGGCATCCGTGCCCTGTATCGGGGCATTGGCTCGGGACAGGTTCAGATGGCAGTGATGGAAGGCAATGCAGCACAAATGAAGCAGAAGCTGCTGATGGTGGCTCCTGCTGCTGCACAACCTCAAAAAACTCCTGCTGCATCTGAAACTACAACAGGAATCAATACGGGCAGCTTGCTCATTAAGCTGCAGTCTGCGCTTGAACTGATCGTATCCATATTGCTCAAGGTCAAGGTCCAGGATATCGATGCGGATACCGAGCTGAGCGAGTATGGGTTTGATTCGGTTACATTGACCCAGTTTACCAGCAAGCTTAACCAGGAATATGGGCTCAAGCTTACCACCGTTATACTTTTTGAACACCGGACTCTTAGCAGTCTTGCAGAATACCTGACTCAAGAATACATGGATGTATTGGCGAAACATTTTCCGGAAGAAGCTTTACAAATATCGCCTGAAGCTGTGGTTTCTTCAGCCGAGGTAAATAGAGCAGCTCCTTCCATTGACCGGAATTTACTGCAGGAAAAAGCTATAGATTACTTTAAAAAGCTGATTTCATCAGTTATCAAACTCTCGGAGAACCACATCGAAGCGGATGCCCCAATGGAGAGGTATGGGATCGATTCAATCATGGTCATGCAATTGACCAATCAACTGGAAAAGATTTTTGGTACCCTGCCAAAGACCCTGTTCTTCGAGTACCAAAACATCAAGGAGCTAACCGGGTACTTTCTTGATTCTTATAGTGACCTGTTGACAGCATTAGTGGGAGTTGAGGAGAAAGTTGTCAGTATCGAAAATTCAAAAGCTCATGCTGCCACTGAATCAGTAAAGCCGATCATGGAAAGCCGCAGGCGCCCACGTTTTGCCTCCCTGCACAGAGAATCCGCGGAGAAAAAAGAAAATATAAAAGAGGCCTTGGATATTGCTATCATTGGCCTTTCTGGACGCTACCCCAGGGCGGAAAACATAGAGAATTTGTGGAAAAACCTGCGAGAGGGCAAGGATTGCATCACTGAGATCCCCAAAGAACGCTGGGATTACAACCTATACTTTGACAAGGATAAGAACAAGCCGGGAAAATCCTACAGCAAATGGGGCGGCTTCCTGGATGGAGTGGATCAATTCGACCCCCTGTTCTTTAATATATCACCGCGAGAAGCAGAATTAATGGATCCTCAGGAGCGTTTGTTTTTGCAATGTGTCTTTGAAACCTTGGAGGATGCAGGTTATACCCGGGAAACACTTGGTATGAACAACGGATTTGGAACGGAAGGCAACGTAGGGGTCTACGTGGGAGTGATGTACGAAGAATACCAGCTATATGGAGCTCAGGAGCAAATTCATGGCAGACCGATTGCCCTTCACGGGAATGCATCGTCAATTGCCAACCGAATTTCCTATTTTTGTAATTTCTGCGGCCCCAGCATGGTTGTAGATACCATGTGCTCCTCATCCTTGACTGCTATTCATCTGGCTTGCCAGAGCCTGAATCAGGGCGGATGCGAGATAGCAATCGCCGGTGGCGTCAATATCTCGATCCATCCCAACAAATACCTGATGCTCAGCCAAGGCAAGTTTGTATCCAGCCAAGGCCGTTGTGAAAGCTTCGGGCAAGGCGGAGACGGTTACGTGCCGGGAGAAGGCGTGGGAGCGGTGCTGCTCAAACCACTGTCCAAAGCCATTGTCGATGGTGATCATATATATGGAATCATCAAGGGAACCGCTATTAATCACGGGGGAAAAACAAATGGGTATTCAGTCCCAAACCCCAACGCGCAGGCCAGCGTTATCGAAAAGGCCCTTAAAGAGGCGAGGATTAATCCCAGGACGATCAGCTACATTGAGGCTCATGGCACTGGAACCTCCCTGGGAGACCCAATTGAGATTGCAGGCTTGACAAAAGCCTTTCAGAAATACTCAAAAGATAAACAGTACTGCGCTATAGGATCTGCCAAATCCAACATCGGGCACTGCGAAAGTGCGGCGGGTATTGCCGGCGTAACCAAGATTTTATTACAGCTCTCGCATGGTCAAATTGTACCATCCTTGCATTCCGAGGTACTGAACCCCAATATTGATTTTACCAGCACCCCCTTTATTGTCCAGCAGGAGCTTTCGGAATGGAAGAGACCCCTGCTCAAGATTGATGGAGAAACCAGAGAATATCCCAGAATTGCTGGCATCTCTTCTTTTGGTGCCGGAGGATCAAATGCCCACGCGGTGATTGAAGAATATGTTCAAAAACAAAAAAGACCCCAATTCCAGATCACCAATGCGAGTCCGGCTGTTATCGTGCTGTCCGCCAGGAATGCAGACCGCCTCCACGAGCAGGTCGAGCGACTCCTGAGCGCTATTCAGGCACGAGGGTTCTCCGACATCGATCTGGCCGATATTGCCTATACATTACAGGTGGGGCGCGAAGCCATGGAAGAGCGCCTTGCTGTGATTGCAGGCAGTATCAAAGAACTTGAGGAGAAGCTGCAAGGCTGCCTGGAAGGCCGGGATGACATCCCCGATTTGTTTCGAGGGCAGGTCAAGCCTAACAAGGAGATCCTTACTGCTTTTACAACGGATGAGGACATGAAAAAAGCTATTGATGTCTGGGTGAAAAAAGGAAAGCATGCAAAGCTTGTGAATCTCTGGGTCAAGGGTTTGAGCTTTGATTGGAGTAAACTCTACGGCGATACCAAGCCCTGCCGTATCAGCCTGCCGACATATCCCTTCGCCAGGGAGCGTTACTGGGTGCCGGAGATTGAGAGCAGCCCAACTACGGCAGCACCTGCAGCAGCCTTCATACATCCGTTGCTGCATCAAAACACCTCAGACCTTTGCGAACAGAGGTTTACTTCAACATTTACCGGACGGGAGTTCTTTCTGGCGGATCATGTAGTGCAGGGCAGGCGTCTCCTGCCTGGAGTAGCCTGTCTGGAGATGGCACGGGCGGCAGTCGAGCAGGCAGCCGGAGCCCTGAAAGAGGAGAAGACGCGGATAAGCCTGAAGAACATTGCCTGGGTGCGGCCTGTTGAGGTAGGGAAACAGCCAGTCAGGTTACATATCGGACTATACCCTGAGGAAACGGGCTGGATTGCCTACGAGATTTACAGCGAGCCGGATGAAGCGGACACGGAACCGATAGTGCACAGTCAGGGTGTAGCTGTGCTGGACACTGACCGGAAGGCTCCTGTCTTGAACATATCTGCCTTACAGGCACAGTGCAGCCAAAGCTCCCTTTCCTCTCACCAATATTACGAGGCCTTCAAGGCGATGGGGTTTGACTACGGCCCTGCCCATCGCGGGTTTGAGCAGGCCTATGTAGGGCAGAACCAGGTATTGGCCAGGCTTATGCTGCCGCCGTCAGTGGCTGCCACCAAAGACCAGTTCGTACTGCATCCCAGCCTGATGGATTCCGCCCTGCAGGCCTCAATGTGCTTGATGATGGATGATGGCGAAATAATGCCATACAATAGCAACACCCCCGGAAGGCCCGCCCTGCCCTTTGCCCTGGAGGAGCTTGAAGTCTTTGAAAGCTGCCTCCCCACCATGTGGGTCTTGGTTCGCCGCAGTGAGGGCAGCCAGGCAGGGGACAGACTGCAGAAGCTGGATATCGACCTCTGCGATGATGAAGGCAAGGTGTGTGTGCGGATGAAGGGATTCACGGCCAGGGTAACAGATGGGGAACCGGGATTAACAGAATCTTCGGCAATTCATGGAACACTGATGCTCAAACCCCGCTGGAGGGAACAAGCCGTGGCTGGGAAAGTCCAGTCCCATGAATATGGGCGGCACCTGGTGATTCTTTGCGAACAGACTGAAATTACTCCTCAAAGCATTACAGACAGGATGGACAAGATATACTGCCTCGCCCTGCAATCCCCGCAGCAGGGGATCGGTGAGCGGTTTCAAACATATACTGCACAAGTCTTTGAGGAGATAAAAAATATCCTCAGGGACAAGTCCAAGGACAAAATACTGGTTCAGATAGTAATTTCCACCCAGAAGGAACAGCAGCTCTTCTTTGCACTCTCCGGCTTGCTGAAAACCGCTCAACTGGAGAATCCGAAGCTGACAGGACAGATGATTGAAGTGGAGCCTGGGGAAGACTCCGGAAGGATTGTAAAGAAGCTGCAGGAGAACAGCCAATGTCCCCTTGACAGCCAAATCCGGTATCAGTCCGGTAAACGTCTGGTTGCCGGGTGGAATGAAGTTGAAGCTTCAGAGGAAGAAGAGACCGTTCCATGGAAAGCCGGGGGAGTCTATTTGATTACGGGAGGAGCCGGTGGACTGGGACTCATATTTGCTAAAGAGATTGCCAAGAAAGCCAAGGGTGTTGCTCTAATCCTTGCCGGTCGCACTCCGCTGGGAGAAGACAGGCAGGCCAGGCTTGAAGAACTGGAGGCTCTGGGTGCCCGCATCGCATACAAGCAAGTCGATGTGAGCGACAGACAGGCTGTTACCGACCTGATCCAAAGCATCAGAAATGAATTCGGCAGCCTCAACGGCATCATTCATGCCGCCGGAGTGATCAAGGACAATTTCATCATAAAGAAAACCAAAGAGGAGTTCATGTCGGTTCTGGCCCCCAAGGTTTTGGGAGCGGTGAACCTGGATGAGGCAAGCAAAGACCAGAGCCTCGACTTCTTCATCCTCTTTTCTTCGTTAGCCGGAGTCATGGGCAACGCTGGTCAGGCCGACTACGCGGCAGCCAATGCCTTCATGGATGCGTATGCCGGTTACCGGAATGAACTGGCGGGCTCGCAGCAACGCTGCGGTCGGACGTTGTCACTGAACTGGCCGTTATGGAAAGAGGGCGGGATGCGTGTCGATGCAGAGATCGAGAGGATAATGAGGCAAAGCACGGGCATGGTCGCCATGGAGACAGGGAGCGGCATCCGCGCTCTGTACCGGGGTCTGGGTTCCAGCCAGGTTCAGATGGCGGTGATGGAAGGCAATGCAGCACAAATGAAGCAGAAGCTGCTGCTGGTGGCACCTGCTCAACCACAGCCTAAAAAAACTCCTGCTGCATCTGAAACTACAACAGGAATCGACAAGGGCAGCTTGCTCATTAAGCTGCAGTCTGCCCTTGAACTGACCGTATCCAAATTGCTGAAGGCCAAAGTCCAGGATATCGATGCGGATACCGAGCTGAGCGAGTACGGGTTTGATTCGCTTACATTTACTCAGTTTACCAACAAGCTCAACCAGGAATATGGGTTCAAGCTTACCCCCACCATCTTTTTTGAGTACCCGACCATCCATAGTTTTGCAGAATACCTGATACAAGAACACAAAGGTGTATTTGCAGCACAGGCCAAGAGTGTGACCCATATATATGCCACGGAAGACGAAGTGGAAGAGGTCCCGATACTAAAAAAAAGGCGTGCACGGTTTGCGGAGGCAGCGGTTGAAACAGTTTCAATGCCAGGTCCGACTGCCTCCGAACCTATCGCGGTTGTGGGAATGAGCGGCGTATTCCCTAAGAGCCGGGATGTACATGAATTTTGGAGAAACCTTATAGAAGGCCAGGATTGCATCATGGAAATCCCAAATGACCGTTGGAACTGGCAAGAATATTACGGTGATCCCCTAACAGAAATAAATAAAACAAACATCAAATGGGGCGGATTTATTGACGGAGTAGCTGAGTTTGATCCCCTATTTTTCGGAATTTCTCCCAGAGAAGCCGAGCTTATGGATCCGCAGCAGCGTTTATTGATGACTTATGTCTGGAAGGCTATTGAAGATGCCGGTTATGCCGCAGAGAGCCTCTCGGGAAGCCAAACAGCGATATTTGCGGCAACAACGGGCACTGGTTATAATGCATTGATTTCTCAAGCAAATGTGCCAATTGAAGGCTATTCTTCCACCGGTATTGTACCTTCGGTGGGACCCAACCGAATGAGCTATTTTCTCAATATTCATGGCCCAAGCGAACCAATTGAAACTGCCTGTTCCAGTTCGCTAGTGGCAATCCACCGGGCAGTAGTTGCCATACAGAATGGGGACTGCGATATGGCTATAGCTGGAGGCGTCAATACGATAGTGACACCAGAGAATTATATCAGTTTTAATAAGGCTGGAATGCTCTGTGAGGATGGGCGGTGCAAAACCTTTTCGAATAAAGCCAATGGCTATGTGCGAGGAGAAGGGGTGGGGATGCTTTTCCTTAAAAAGCTGAAGGATGCGGAAGAAGCTGGGGATAATATTTACGGAATAATTAAAGGCACCGCTGAGAACCACGGAGGTAGGGCTACTTCCTTGACCGCTCCCAATCCCAAGGCCCAGGCGGAATTATTGATCGCAGCGTACACCAAGGCTGGAATAGATCCCAGAACGGTTACTTACATAGAGGCGCATGGAACAGGAACGGAGCTTGGTGACCCGATTGAAATCAATGGATTGAAGGCAGCTTTCAAAGAACTATATCAAACCACAGGAGACTCCAACGTTATCAGTACTCACTGTGGGTTGGGTTCAGTAAAGAGCAATATCGGTCATCTGGAGCTTGCCGCCGGAATTGCAGGTGTAATCAAAGTACTATTGCAAATGAAACATAAAACGCTGGTTAAAAGTCTTCATTGCGATACAGTTAACCCATATATACAACTCCAGGACAGCCCATTTTACATAGTTAAAGAAACTAAGGAATGGAAATTTCTGCAAGATACCAAGGGGCAAAACCTTCCCCGGCGAGCCGGTGTGAGCTCCTTTGGATTTGGAGGATCAAACGCCCACGTAGTGATTGAGGAATATGTTCCAAAACAAAAAAGACCTCAATTCCAGGTCACCAATGGGAACTCGGCTGTTATCGTGCTTTCCGCCAGGAATGCAGACCGTTTACACGAACAGGTGGAGCAATTGCTAAGCGCCATTCAGACACAGCGGTTCTCCGACACCGACCTGGCTGACATTGCCTATACGCTGCAGGTAGGACGAGAAGCCATGGAAGAGCGCCTTGCTGTGATTGCGGGCAGTATCAAAGAACTTGAGGAGAAGCTGCAAGGCTGTCTGGAAGGTCGGGATGACATTCCTGATTTGTATCGCGGGCAGGTCAGTCGCAACAAGGAGACCCTTACTGCTTTTACAACGGATGAGGATATGCAAAAAGCTACTGATGTCTGGGTGGAAAAAGGAAAGCTTGCAAAGCTTGTGAATCTCTGGGTTAAGGGTCTGGGCTTTGACTGGAACAAACTCTATGGCAAAAACAAACCATGCCGTATCAGTCTGCCGACCTATCCCTTCGCCAGGGAGCGTTACTGGGTGTCCGGGATTGTGGGCAGCCCAACAACTGCATTACCTGCAGCAGCCTTCATACATCCGCTGCTGCATCAAAACACCTCCGACCTTTGCGAACAAAGGTTTACTTCAACATTTACCGGCTGGGAGTTCTTTCTGGCAGATCATATAGTACAAGGCCGGCGTCTCCTGCCCGGAGCAGCCTCTCTGGAGATGGCCCGAGCGGCCGTCGAGCAGGCAGCCGGAGCCCTGAAAGAGGAAAAGGCGTGGATATGCTTGAAGAACATTACTTGGGTGCGGCCCGTCGAAGTAGGGAAACAGCCAGTCAGGGTACATATCGGACTGTACCCTGAGGAAACAGGACGGATTGCCTACGAGATATACAGTGAGCCGAAGGAAGCGAGCGAGGAGCGGATAGTGCACAGCCAAGGAGTGGCGGTGCTGGCTACTGCCCCGGAAACTCCCGGCTTGAATTTATCTGCCTTGCAGGCACAGTGCAACCCAAGCTCCCTTTCCTCTCTCCAATATTACGAAGCCTTCAAGGCGATGGGGTTTGACTACGGACCTGCCCATCAGGGACTTGAGCAGGTCTATTTGGGGCAGAACCAGGTATTGGCTAAACTCATACTGCCACCGTCAGTCGTTGCCACCAAAGACCAGTTTGTACTGCATCCCAGCTTGGTGGATTCCGCTCAGCAGGCCTCAATGTGCTTGATGATGAATGATGGCGAAATAATGCCATACAACAGCGATACCCCCAGAAAGCCCGCTCTGCCATTTGCCCTGGAGGAGCTTGAAGTCTTTGGAAGCTGCCTCTTTGCCATGTGGGCTCTGGTCCGCCGCAATGAGGGCAGTCAGGCAGGGGACAGGCTGCAGAAGCTGGATATAGACCTCTGCGACGAGGATGGCAAGGTTTGTGTGCGTATGAAGGGATTCACGGCCAGGGTGCCGGATGGGGAATCCGGATCAACAGAATCTTCGCCAACCCTTGGAACACTAGAAGTGGATTCAATTCCCTGCGAGATTACGAAACCCAAAGAAAAAGTCAGTGTATCTGAGGATTCTATAAGAGAGGAGGCCTTAAATCTTGTTAAAAAGATAGTGGCTAAGGCAGTTGGTCTGACTCAGGAAAGGATTAACCTGGAAACACAGTTTGAAAAGTATGGAATTGACTCTATTATGCAAATGAATATAATCCGTGAGCTGGAAAAGGTAACTGGAGAGCTTTCAAAAACCCTGTTGTTTGAATATAGTAATACCCTGGAATTGGTTGATTATCTTGTTGAGAATCATTCGGAGAAATTATTTAGCCCAATATCGCAAGAAAAACAAAATATTTTTATTGATACAAATGTGACTGTGCTTCCACATATTAACAAACAGTCCCGTTTTGTTAAGTTACAGGTAACAGATCACATATTACAAAAAGAAGAGTTGGGGAACGACATTGCCATTATTGGCATTAGTGGCCGTTATCCCCTGTCCAATACTTTAGAAGAGCTATGGGAGCATTTAAAAGCAGGACGCAATTGTATTACAGAAGCCCCTGACAAAAGGTGGAGCACTTCGTTAGCCCAAGTGTTGTCGGGAGAGCAATTACGCCACCAGGACAAGAAGTATTATGGCGGTTTTTTGGATAATATTAATCGATTTGATCATCATTTGTTTGAAATTGCCCAGAATCAAGTCATGGAATTGTCACCGGAAATCAGATTGTTTTTAGAGATTGTCTGGGAAACATTCGAGGATGCGGGCTATACCAAACTTGCAGTACAAGAACTGCAAGCCAGATATCAAAAAGGGGTTGGGGTATTTGTCGGCACCATGTACAGTCAGTATCCATGGAGCATCCCCTCACTAGAGCTTGCATTGCTAAACTCAAATGGAACTGACTGGCAAATTGCTAATCGGACCTCTCATTTCTTTAATCTCACTGGACCGAGTATTTCAATCAATTCTGCTTGTTCCAGTTCGTTAACTGCGATTCATCTCGCTTGTGAGAGTCTTAAACAGAATACATGCTCTATGGCGATCGCCGGTGGGGTTAATTTAACCATGGATCCTTCCAAGTATGATTCATTACAACGGACGAGATTTCTAGGAAGTAGCAACCAAAGTAAAAGCTTTGGAACTGGTGATGGATATATTCCAGGAGAAGGTGTAGGGGCTGTACTGCTAAAACCTCTCTCTCTGGCAATTCAAGATCATGATCGTATTGATGCAGTGATTAAAAGCAGTTTTATCAACCATAGTGGGGGACGACAGGTCTATACTGCTCCTGACCCGAAGCAGCAGGCGCAATTAATATTGAATTCTATCCAGCGTGCTGGAATAGATCCCTTGACTATCAGTTATGTTGAGTCGGCAGCCAATGGTTCGGAACTGGGAGATCCCATTGAGTTGATAGCTCTTGCCAATGCGTTTAGCCAGCATACCAGTAAAAAACAATACTGTGCAATAGGCTCTGTAAAATCCAACCTTGGTCATTTGGAAGCTGCCTCCGGTATATCTCAGCTCAGTAAAGTACTCCTGCAGCTGAAACATAAAACCCTTGTGCCGTCGATAAACGCAAATCCCAGAAACCCAAATATCAAGCTGGAAAACACCCCATTTTATCTTCAAGAAACAATAGAGCCATGGAACCAGTTAAAGGATTTCAAAACAGGAGAGAGCCTGCCACGAAGAAGTATGATTAACTCTTTTGGCGCTGGAGGGGCTTATACCAACTTGATTGTAGAAGAATTTATAAAAGAAGCTTCTGTTCAAGTTCCAGGCATATCATCTCGGCAGGAATACCTTATTATTTTTACTGCCAGGACAGAATGGAGTCTGATGAAGTATCTTGAAGAAATGCAGGTTTTCTTAGCAAAGAATCTGCATCTGGAAATTGAAGATATTGAACGGTCATTGCACATAACCAACCATAATCTGGAGCATAGAGTTGCGATTGTAGTATCGTCTATCACCGAGCTTTTAGAAAAATTAAATTTTCTCCAAACCGGTCAGGGATTGACAGATCCAGGGATTTATACCTCGATAGATATTTCATCTGATACTAGTTGTTTAGACTCAACAATGATCCAGCAAGCCTTGGAAAAGAAAAATTTAAGGAAAGTTGCCCAATATTGGGTGAAGGGGTTGGAAGTAGATTTTAAGCAATTGAACCATAATTCCGAAATCCCTTTGATAAAATTACCCAAGTATGCCTTTGATCATAATATTAATTTTGCTTTTGATCACAATGATTCTGCGATATATAGTGAAATGTCTGAAATTAATAAAGATTACGAAGATATTATTCAAAAAATATTAAGAGGCGATATATCAGAAGATCAGTTTAAAAATTCAATTATGGACATAGGGGGGTAGGGGATGGCTGATCAATTCAATAAATTATTTAACGAAATAAAAGAAAGAAAAATAACAGATAAGGATGCTATAGATCAAATAAAAAAATTAAAATACCAGAAGAATATGACAACCAGTGACAAAGAAAACAAAATTGGGGAGGTTGTCTTTGGAAAACAATTTGTTTATGATGAAAATTTGTTGAAAGACCATAAGATATTTGGAAATCAAATCTTAATGGGTGTTGCGCACTGCAGTTTGGTTTTGCAGGCATTGGTCCAAATGTCTGAGAAATGTGATATGGCTTTAAGTAATATCATCTTTTTAGATCCAATTCAGGTTTTGCCTTCGGAAACAGTTAAATTAGATGTAGTATTAAAACATCAAAACAAGTCAATCTTGTTTGAAAACCAATATTTTAAACGATCAGTTCAGAAGATGGTTGTTGCAGCAAGTGGCCAAATTATAGCTGACAATATTATGCGACTGGATGAAACTATTGTTATTTCAGATTGGATAAGTCTTGCTATAAAAACAATATCCAGCGATATATTCTACAAGGCAGCAACACAAGACACCTACGGTGATACCCTATTTAGTGTAAGGAAAGTACATGTGTTAAGCCGGGGCGTTTTCAGTGAAATTGAATTGGCCCCTGAGATGAAAGAAGAGGCAAAAGACTATTTATGCCACCCTGCTATATTTGACGCGATACATGTCACTTCTACTTTTGCAGTTGACCCGGACAATCCCCTCATTCACCATTGGGTTCCATTTGTAATTAATGAACTTCAGATTAATAATGGGGTTTCAGAAGATATATATGGCAAGCTCTATTGTTATGCAGAACTAATCAAATCAAATTCGGAGATTAAAGAATTTAACTGTAAAGTATACAATCAAAATGGGAAGCAGATAATTAATGTTAAACAGCTTTGTACAAAACGTATTCCTTCCAGGGAAGCATTTTTGGGAATAAGTTCTGTGAATATTTCTTCGCCAAACTTGAAGTATACCCAAGACTCTACAGTGGTTTTACATAAAAAACCTAATGAGCCAATTGGTAATAACTCAGTTCCCATAAAGGAGAAGATACAAGAGTATTTAAAAAAGACAATTGCAGAAGTATTGGGTATATCTAGAAAAGAAACCGGTATAGATAAAAACTTTATGGAAATGGGTGCAGATTCCCGGACTATCATGGCTGTTTCGCAGAAAATACAAGAAGAAATAGGATTTGTATTACTTCCAACCGTATTTTTTGAATATCAAAATATTGTAGAGCTCAGCAGTTATTTTGCAGAGGAACAATCAGCCCAATTTGCTGCTTATTTTGGGGTACAACAGTCAACCGATCTTATCTTCTCTCAGGAGCAAGCTAATAACATTATAAAAAGCACCTTGGTTCAAAGGCAGCAAGCTGCTTTGAAGGAATCAAAACTGAGAGATGCATACTCATACTCGGAAGATGACATTGCTATTATTGGAATGGATGGGAGATTAGCTAGTTCTCCTGATCTAAATAGCTTTTGGAAGCATATTGTGGATAGCAAAGATCTTATTAGCGAAATCCCAATGAGTCATTGGGATTATCAACCATGGTTTGATGAAAACCGACATGCTGATAATAAAACATATTCAAAATGGGGTAGCTTTATTGAAGATGTTGACAAGTTTGATCCTTTATTTTTCGATATTTCGCCTCGGCAAGCCACTTGGATGGACCCACAAGTTCGTATTTTATTGGAAGTTGTTTATGGTGTGTTGGAAGATGCGGGCTACATTAATCAAATTAAAGGAAGCAAAACAGGGATGTATACAGGAGTTTGCTTTCAAGAGTATTGGGATGAAATTGTAAGGAAAAGAATCCCCATAACAAGTTATGAACATGTAAGTAGCTCAATGTCGACATTAAGTGCACACATTTCTTATACTTTCGATTTGCATGGTCCCAGTATTCCATTGGATAACGCATGCGCATCATCCTTAACAGCAATGCACTTGGCTTGTCAAGCCTTGAAAACAGGGGAATGTGATCTGGCAGTTGTAGCAGGTATAAATTTATTGCTCAGTCCATTGCACCATGTATATTTCTCACGTATGCAAGCACTTTCTCCTACAGGCCGATGTCATTCCTTTGATAAACAGGCAGATGGCTATGTTCCCGGTGAAGGTGTTGTAGCTGTCTTATTAAAGCCGTTATCCAAAGCGATCAAAGACCAGGATAACATTCATGCAGTTATTAAAGGAACTGCAATCAATCATGGGGGACGTTCAAATAATCTTACATCTCCTCGTCCCGAACTGCAAACGGAAGTAATTCTGGAGGCATGGAAAAACGCCAATATTTCCCCTGAAACATTAGGTTATATAGAATGCCATGGAACTGGAACAGCTTTAGGTGATCCAATTGAAGTTAGTTCTCTGCAAAAGGCATTTAGGAAACATACTTCAAAAACGAATTTTTGCGCTATAGGATCTGCAAAAGCTCATATTGGGCATTTGGAAGGAGCCGCGGGATTAACCAGTGTTTTAAAAGTCATTTTGTCGATGAAGCATAAAAAGATTCCCCAAATGCCTAATTATAAAGAAATGAATCCAATTATTAAATTAGAGGATTCCCCTTTATACATTAATACTGAAGTTCTGGAATGGAAAACAGAGGGAAGTACTCCCAGGCGTGCAGGCATAAGTAGTTTTGGTATGATAGGAAATAACGCCCATGTGGTGATTGAGGAATACGTTCCAAAACAAAAAAGACCTCAAATCCAGGTCACCCATGAGAATCCGGCTATTGTCGTGCTGTCTGCCAGGAACACAGACCGTCTTCGCGAGCAGGTAGAGCGACTCTTGAGCGCCATTCGGACACAGGGGTTCTCCGACAATGACCTTGCCGATATTGCATATACGCTGCAAGTGGGACGCGAAGGTATGGAAGAGCGTCTGGCTGTGATTGCAGGCAGTATCAAAGAACTTGAGGAGAAATTAAAGAGCTTTCTGGAAGGTCAGGATGACATTCCTGATATGTATCGCGGGCAGGTCAAGCACAACAGGGAGACCCTGGCTGTTTTTACAGCGGATGAGGATATGCAAAAAGCTATTGAGGCCTGGGTCGTTAAAGGGAAGCATGTAAAACTTGTAGATCTCTGGGTCAAAGGCTTGATATTTGACTGGAACAAACTCTATGGAGAGACCAAACCCTGCCGTATCAGCCTGCCCACATATCCCTTTGCCCGGGAACGTTACTGGATGCCTGACATTGAGAGCACTCCAGCCGTGCATAAAAATACTTCCCACCTCTTTAAAAAGAGGTCCGCTTCAACACTTACCGGCCGGAAGCTGGATCATGCAGCATCAAAAAGCAACCCGGTTCAGGAAGCACAGGAAGCCTTTGAACTGATGACCTTTGAAGAAACATGGCAGGAGCAGGTATTGCCGGACAATTCTTCAGCCAGGATTAAAGCCATGGTCTGTTTTCTTTCGGATTCTAAAAAGCAGCAAGCGGCAATTGAAGCAGTGCAGGCTCTTGACGGGCAGACCAGGGTGATTTTCATCTCCCAAAGCACCAGCTACCGCAAACAATCCGAACAGGCCTACCACATATCACCCAAAGACCCGGACACCTATAAGGATGCCTTCAAGAGCATACGTGAGGATTATGGAAATATAGATGCCGTCCTCTATCTATGGCCTTTGGAGGACAAAAAACATATAAGGGATTATTCCTGTATCGTACATATCCTGCAGGGAATTTCCTTCTCAAAACTAAAACCCAGCCACATCCTTCTGGCTGCTCAATATGAGGACATGCTGGAACGGTGTCACCTTGAATCGTGGATTGGCTTTGAGCGCTCCCTGGGGCTTGTTATGCCAGATACCCGAATTGCGGCAATCATGCAGGAGAGCGAAGAAAACCGGGAACCGGATATAAAGGACTGGCTGCAGAAGCTCTGGAGAGAGATGCCGACCCCAAAAAACTCAAGTATCCTGTACCAGGAGGGCAAGCGGTATATTTGCCGGATACGTCCAACAAAAATGCAGCCGGGAAACAGCCTGCTGAAGCCTGGAGGAACCTACCTCATTACAGGCGGCTGCGGCGGGTTGGGACTCCAGCTTGCAGGACATCTGGCAAAAACGCAGCACGCAAATCTCATACTGACCGGTCGGTCCCCCATGGATGAAAAAAAACAAATGAAGATAAAAATACTGGAGGACTTAGGCGGCCAGGTATTGTACCTGCAGGCGGACGTCTGTGACCAGGCCCGCATGAAGGAAGGCTTGAGTCAGGCGAAGGAACGCTTCGGGGAGATACGGGGAGTCGTGCACACGGCAGGGCTTGCAGGGGGAGGAAGCATCCTGGACAAGGACATTTCAAGCTTTGAAGAGGTGCTGGGACCCAAGATCAAGGGAACGATCATACTCGATGAGCTACTTTGCCGGGAACCCCTTGATTTTATCTGTTATTTCTCTTCAAGTGCAGCAATACTGGGTGATTTCGGCTCCTGCGACTATGCCGTTGGCAACCGTTTTCTGATGGCTTATGGGCATTATCGTAATAATCAGCAGCCCGGCAAGACGGTTGTCATTAACTGGCCGCTCTGGAAGGAAGGCGGAATGGGATCCAAAGAAGGCGATAATGCTGAAATGTATCTCAAATCCAGCGGACAACGTTTTTTGGAAACCGAAGAGGGCATTTTCATGTTCGACCGCTTACTGGCGCAGAACGATATACAGCATCTGGTACTGGCGGGACAGCCCAGCCGGGTGCACCGCTTTTTAGGGCTTGCCGGGAACCAATCCCCAGCACAGACCCCTGACATATACAAGCCTTCAGGCAAGGGAAGACGAACCGAGATGAAGGGGCTAAGCCTGGAGCAGTGTTTGGAGTGGGACTTGAAAGAACTTGCCGGGAATGTACTAAAAATTTCACGGGACAAACTGGACAAAGAGGAAAACTTTGCGGATTTTGGCTTTGATTCTTTTAGTTTAGCAGAATTTGCAACCATATTAACCGGTCATTATGGAATTGAAATTACCCCTGCCGTGTTTTTTGGACATTCCACCATTGAAAGACTGACACAATACTTTTTTACAGAGCATCAACAAGCGATTCAGGATTTTTATCGGGAGGATGCTGCTGTGCAGGACGTTCTGCAACGAGAACCGCAAGCAGCAGCTTCATCCCGGCAGAGAGCCGGAAGATTCCGGTTTGCCGCAGGGAGCACCCCCCAAGGTGTTCCGGAGCCCATTGCTGTCATAGGGATGAGCGGGCGGTTCCCGGGAGCCGACACAGTCGAGGGACTATGGAACAACCTGAAGGACGGCAGGGAATGTATTACAGAAATACCTGCAAGCCGCTGGGACTGGCAAAAGTATTATGGAGACCCTCATCAGGAAGATGGCAAAACCAATTCCAGATGGGGAGGATTTATATCCAATGCAGATCAGTTTGACTCCCTGTTTTTCGAAATCTCACCGAGAGAGGCGCAAGTCATGGACCCAAGGCAGCGGCTTTTGCTGCAGGAAGCCTGGAAGGCACTGGAGGATGCCGGATACGGAGCCAAACAGATTAAAACAAACAGGATCGGAATGTTTGTGGGTGTTGAACAGGGAGACTACCAGCTGCTTGTCAAAGAAAAGGCCAGTGTAACATCCAACAACAACGCAATTCTGGCTGCCCGCCTGGCATACTTCCTGAATCTCAGCGGCCCCGTGATGGCGATTGATACCGCCTGTTCTTCCGGTTTGGTGGCTGCTCATCAAGCCTGCTTGAGCCTGCGCAGCCACGAGTGTGATACCGCTATTGCCGCGGGCATCAATCTGATGCTCACACCACAGGCGTATATAGGGATGAGCCAGGCCGGTATGCTGTCTGCGGACGGCAAGTGCTTTGCGTTTGACAAGCGGGCTAACGGCCTGGTCCCTGGAGAAGCGGTGGCTGCAGTAGTACTCAAACGGTTATCCAGGGCTGAAGCAGACGGAGACCCGATCTATGCCGTCATCCAGGGCAACGCTGTCAATTATGACGGCAGAACTAACGGAATCACCGCTCCAAGCGGGGTTGCCCAGACCAGCCTTCTGAAGGCGGTCTACGATCAGTTCAAAGTGAACCCGGAAGAAATAGAATACATTGTAACCCATGGTACCGGGACCAGGCTCGGTGATCCTGTTGAGATCAATGCCTTGTATGATGCCTTTAAAGGCTATACAAGCAAACAAGGCTATTGTGCACTTACCTCAACGAAAACCAATTTCGGACATACCTTTGCGGCATCCGGACTGCTCAGTCTAATCAGCCTGGTGGAGGCATTACGCCATGAAACGATTCCTGCCAGCTTACACTGCGAACAGGAAAATGACTATATCAACTGGAAAGAAAGCCCCTTCTATGTCAACAAGGCTGCCAAACCCTGGCCAAAGAGAGATGGCAAAGTCCGTACTGGTGCAGTGAGCGCATTTGGAATGAGCGGCACCAACGTCCACATGGTTGTCAGGAGCTATTCCGGGAAAGACACCGGATCATTTCAGGAGCAGCCCCCGTACTATCTTCTTGTCCTTTCGGCCAAGACCGAGGATGCCCTGCAGGAAAAAATACAGGACATGATTACAGTACTGCAAAACAAGGGACAGGACCTGCTGAGGATAAGCTACACCGGGCTTGAGGGGCGTCAGCACTTCAACCATCGCTGTGCCATCGTTATTCAGGACCACGACGATGCTATATACGTATGGAAACAGGCAGGCAGCAGGGAAAGACTGCCGAACCTGTTCAAGGGAAAAGTCCCACAGGATTTTAAAGGCCAAAATGTGGTACAACAGTATGCCCAGGATATGCTCAAACAAAGCAAGTCGTTACAGTGTGACAGGAGCAAATATCAGGAAATGCTGTTTGCCTTGGCAGATTTTTATTGTCAAGGCTATGAGATTGATTGGAGCGGGCTTTTCGGCGGAAAAAGGATTAAGCGCATCAGCCTGCCGACTTATCCTTTTGCAAAAGAGCGATACTGGGTACGGGAGACAGAGACTACCCCTAACGCATCACCACCGATTACAGGCTACATTCATCCTCTGTTACATCAAAACACTTCGGATTTTTCTGAACAGAGGTTCACATCCACCTTTACCGGCCAGGAGTTTTTACTGGCAGATCATGTGGTGCAGGGGCAGCATCTCCTGCCAGGGGTAGCTTATTTGGAGATGGCTCGCGCTGCTGTTGAGCAGGTAACCGGAGCCTTGGAAGGTCAGAAGATACAGATAAGTCTGAAAAATATCGTTTGGATGCACCCTATCACTGTGCGGCATAATCCTGCCCGGGTACACATCGGACTCTATCCTGAGGAAAACGGCGAGATTACCTACGTAATTTACAGCCAGCATGATGAGGCCGACACCGAGCGGGTAATACACAGCCAGGGGGTTGCGATGCTCGGCCCGGTTGGAGAAGGTCAACGCATGGACCTTCAGGCCATAAAGTCTGAGTGTGACCGGGGTGTCCTTTCATCGGCCCAATGCTATGAGGCTTTTAGCCTGATGGGGTTCGATTATGGTCCGGGATATCAAGGATTGGAAAAAGTATATCTTGGTTCAGACAAGGTATTGGCTAAAATTTCATTACCTTCATCCGTTTGCGGTACCGGAGATCAGTTTGTCATGCATCCCAGCTTAATGGATTCAGCTTTGCAGGCATCAATAGGTTTATTGCTTGCACCAGACAGCAGGATACAGTCCGGAGGGGATGTCCCCTCGACGATGTCCCTCCCGTTTGCCCTGCAAGAGATGGAAATCTTCCGAGGTTGTTCTTCCACAATGTGGGTACTGCTTCGATACAGTAACGGTACTAAAGCCGGAGACAAAGTACAGAAACTTGATATTGATTTATGTGACGATCAAGGAAGAGTTTGTATACGGATGAAAGGGTTCTCAACCAGGATGCGGGGGGGGGACTCTTGGCAATCTGAAACCATCATGATGACCCCTGTGTGGGATGTAATCGCGGTAGAAGGAGGTCGGGATTTCTCTGCCAAGGCTCAACGGGTAGTGATTGTTGGAGGAAGAGAAGACAGCAGGAGTGCTGTTTTGCAATACTATCCTGATGCACAGGTTTTGGAAATAAAGCCAAGGGATACTATAGAAATAATATCCAAGAAACTACTGGCACGTGGTGCCATTGATCATATTATATGGATTGCCCCCTATAAACCCGTAACAACAATTTCGGACGATATCCTCATTACGGATCAGAATGAGGGTGTTCTCCAGGTTTTCAGAATAATTAAGGCTCTGCTTGGTTTGGGTTATGCGGATAACGATTTAAGCTGGAGCTTAATCACTGTTCAAGTCCAGTCTGTCCATAAAAATGAAACGATAAACCCAACCCATGCCAGTCTGCATGGATTGATTGGTTCAATGGCTAAGGAATATCCCCATTGGAAGGTCCGCCTTATAGATTTGAATGCCGAATCCGATTGGCCGATTGACGATATTCTTAACCTGCCTGCTGACCCTGAAGGAGACATTTTAGCTTACCGCGGCAAGGAATGGTACCGGCAACAGTTAATTCAACTTCATATCCCTGCACCAGAGCGGACACTGTACAGGCCGGAAGGTGTGTATGTAGTGATAGGTGGCGCTGGAGGTATCGGTGAAGTCTGGACTGAATATATGATTCGCACATATCAGGCCCATGTTATCTGGATTGGCAGACGGGAAAAAGATGCAACCATACAGGCCAAGCTGGATAGGCTGGCAAGCTTGGGGCCTTCTCCGCAATATATCAAAGCAGATGCAACTGACCAGAAGGCTTTACAGCAAGCCTATGAGAAGATTAAAAAATTATACCCGCAGATTCATGGGGTGGTTCATTCTGCAATTGTACTGTTGGATAAAAGCCTGGCAAACATGGATGAAGAACGCTTCAATAACGCACTTTCGGCTAAGGTTAATGTGAGTGTGCGGATGGCCCAGGTCTTTCAAAAAGAACCCTTGGATTTCGTCTTATTTTTTTCTGGTTTGATAGCATTTACTAAATCTCCGGGACAAAGCAACTATGCCTCCGGCTGTGCGTTTGAGGATGCTTTTGCGAGTCGGCTGTCTCAGGAATGGCCATGTGTGGTAAAAGTAATGAATTGGGGGTATTGGGGCAGTGTTGGAGTGGTTGCTGCCAAAGCTTATCAGGACAGGATGGCGCAGGTGGGCGTAGGCTCCATTGAACCCCCCGAAGCCATGGAAGCCTTGGAGGTTCTTCTTGCTGGAACAATGGATCAAATAGCGCTTGTAAAAACCACTAAACCCAACTTCTTAAATCGACAATAGGGGGTATAACAATGAAAATAAATTTAGAAGCAAAATCAAATGAATTAATTACGGTTTATACTGATGACATTCCCTCAAGTATTCAAAATATAAAAAAGTACATTCTCGAACAAGAACCTAAGGTACAGCTCATGAGCGCAGATATAAGCCAGCAAATTAAGGAGTTGAATCAATTTCTCTGCCAAATGCTTTGGGGCCAGTTACAGTTGATGGGTGTTTTTTCGGGAAAGGGTTCTATTGCAGACCTCAAAACCAAAGGAGGACTGATTGATTTATACCATAGGTGGATGGAAGAAAGTATAGAGGTTCTGACGAAAAATAACTATCTCCTGTATGATGGGGAAACATATGCTGCAACAGGTACAACCCAAGTAGACACTAACCTTGTATGGAAAGAGTGGGATCTAAAAAAAGAAATATGGCTTAAAGATCCCCAAATATATAGCCAGGTTGTTTTAAGCGAGGCAACACTTATTGCTCTACCGGAAATTCTGACTGGTAAAATCCCAGCCACTGATGTGATATTCCCAAATTCATCCATGGAGCTGGTTGAAAGGGTTTACCAGCATAATGTAGTTGCGGACTATTTTAATGAAGTCCTTGCCGATACTTTAGTCTCCTATGTCCAAGAGCGCATAAGGCAGGATTCAACGGTGCAGTTACGTATCCTTGAAATTGGTGCCGGAACTGGGGGAACGAGCGCTATGGTCTTTGCCAAGCTTCAGCTATACAGTAAACATATCCAGGAGTACTGTTATACCGATATATCCCAAGCATTTTTGCAGCATGCTGAAAAAGTGTATGGTACACAGAACCCTTATTTAAAATATAGAATCTTTAATGTCGAAGAGCCGATGGCTGGGCAAGGAATGAGTGCCGGCCGGTACGATATTGTCATTGCAGCAAATGTGCTGCATGCTACCAAAAATATAAGGCAAACTTTACAAAACGCGAAAGCTGCCTTGAAGAAAAATGGTTTAATCCTACTAAATGAGATTACCGGCAAGTCCTTGTTTTCCCACCTAACCTTTGGACTCTTAAAGGGATGGTGGCTATATGAAGATGCAGGGTTACGCATTCCGGGCTGTCCCGGGTTATCTCCTCAAACATGGAAAGCAGTACTGGAAAGTGAAGGCTTCCGGTCGGTATTTTTTCCGGTGGAAGAGGCCGGGGCTTTAGGCCAGCAGATTATTGCCGCCGAAAGTAATGGTGTTGTCCGCCAAAAACAGGGATTAAAACTGGGTAGATCTCCTGAAATGCCTGTTGCCCGGCTAGACAGGCCGACGGTTCCGGTTAAGCGGGCCCCTGTGCATGAACCTTCGGCAGCACCTGGAAAAATGGTTACGCAAGACTTGTTGCGAGAAAAAAGTACGGCATATATCAAGAAATTAATTGGCGAAACTCTTGGAATGCCGGTTCATAAGATAGATTCGTCAGAGCCATTGCAGAAATACGGCATAGACTCAATTTTGGTGGTTAAGTTGACTGATACTTTACGCAAGGTATTTGCGAACATTGGCAGTACATTGTTTTTTGAATATCAAACCATTGATGATTTAATACAATATTTCATGGAAACACAGAAGGATAAATTAATTGCTCTGGTAGGACTGGAAGAAAAGGAACCGGGCAGGGAAAGCTTCGGCAATGTAGGGTCGCCGGGACTCCCGCCAATGCCTGCTTTACCGGGATACAGAAAAACCAGGCGTTCCCAATTGCCTGAAACAGAGCCTGAGAAGCCCGCACCGTCCAATTTCATTGCTCAGGATATTGCAATTATAGGGCTTTCCGGACGCTACGCCGGTGCGGATAATGTTAACGAATTCGGAGCAAATTTAAAAAAAGGGAAAAATTGCATTACAGAAATTCCTGGAGACCGTTGGGATTGGCGGGAATATTTTGATCAAGCCAAAGGTAAACCAGGGTCGGTATATACAAAATGGGGTGGATTTATAAGAGATATTGATAAATTCGACCCGTTATTCTTTCATATTTCTCCTGCTGAGGCTGAATACATGGATCCCCAGGAGCGCTTGTTCCTGGAAACGTGCTATGCCAGTATCGAAGATGCGGGATACACACCTGCAAACCTTTGTGAGAGCGGTAAAATCGGTGTATTTGCAGGAGTTATGAATGGGAACTATTCTTCAGGGGCTAGTTATTGGTCTATAGCCAATCGGGTTTCCTACCTTTTCAATTTTCAGGGACCAAGTATAGCCATAGATACTGCCTGCTCATCTTCCTTAACGGCTGTTCATCTGGCTTTGGAAAGCATATACAGCGGTACAAGCGAGTGTGCCATTGCCGGTGGGGTCAATCTCATTGTAGACCCTGTCCATTATATGAGGTTAGCAGCGGCAACAATGCTCTCAGCAGGCGACAGTTGCAAGTCCTTTGGAGATCAGGCGGATGGTTTCGTTGATGGTGAAGGCGTAGGGGCAATCGTCCTGAAACCTTTAGCAAGGGCAATTGAAGATGGAGATCATATTTATGGCATAATTAAGGGAAGTATGATTAACGCTGGAGGAAAAACCAACGGGTATACTGTACCCAATCCCAATGCCCAAGCACGGTTGATTTCCGAAGCATTGCAGCGGACAAAGGTTCATGCCAGAACAATCAGCTATATTGAAGCCCACGGGACAGGTACGGCGCTGGGAGATCCCATCGAGATCGCTGGTCTGACCAAGGCTTTTGAGAAAGATACCACGGTCAAGCAGTTCTGTGCTATCGGATCGGTAAAGTCGAATATTGGACATTGTGAGAGTGCGGCAGGCATTGCTGGGTTGACTAAAATATTACTGCAGTTCAAATACCAGCAGCTGATGCCTTCCTTGCATTCCCAAACACTTAACTCCAATATTGATTTTGCCGGCACCCCGTTTGTAGTACAGCAAGAAATTGCTCCATGGAAACGGCCTGTAATTTCCATAAATGGTGAGACAGCAGAGTGGCCGAGGATTGCGGGTATTTCTTCCTTTGGAGCGGGAGGAGCCAATGCCTTCGTAGTCATTGAAGAATATATACCCAAAGACCAGGCTCGGCGGTCAATTGACATTTTAGTTCACAATCCTGTTATTATTGTGTTATCGGCCAGGAATGAGAACCACCTCGGTGAGCAGGTGCAGCGATTGTTGTCCGCCGTACACGAGCAGCAATTCTCAAAAGACAGCCTTGCCGACATTGCCTATACTCTGCAGGTGGGACGCGAAGCTATGGAAGAGCGTTTGGCTGTGATTGCGGGCAGTATCAAAGAACTTGAGGAAAAGCTGCAAGGCTATCTGGAGGGTCGGGATGACATTCCCGATTTGTATCGCGGACAGGTCAAGCGCAGCAAGGAGACCCAGGCTATTTTTACAGCGGATGAGGATATGCAAAAAGCTATTGAGGCTTGGATTACAAAAGGCAAGTACGGCAAATTGCTCAGCCTCTGGGTTGATGGTCTATCTTTTGATTGGAACAAGCTCTACAGCAGCATCAAGCCTCATCGCATTAGTCTTCCCACCTACCCCTTTGCCAGGGAGCGTTATTGGGCGGCTAAAACAGCTACAGCAGCACCTGTAGCAACCTCCGTTCATCCGCTGCCGCATCAAAACACCTCCAACCTCTCCCAACAGAGGTTCACTTCAACATTTCCGGAAGCAGAAGAAGCCTTTGAACTGATGACCTTTGAAGAAACATGGCAGGAGCAGGTATTGCCGGACAATTCTTCAGCCAGGATTAAAGCCATGGTCTGTTTTCTTTCGGATTCTAAAAAGCAGCAAGCGGCAATTGAAGCAGTGCAGGCTCTTGACGGGCAGACCAGCGTGATTTTCATCTCCCAAAGCACCAGCTACCGCAAACAATCCGAACAGGCCTACCGCATATCACCCAAAGACCCGGACACCTATAAGGATGCCTTCAAGAGCATACGTGAGGATTATGGAAATATAGATGCCGTCCTCTATCTATGGCCTTTGGAGGACAAAAAACATATAAGGGATTATTCCTGTATCGTACATATCCTGCAGGGAATTTCCTTCTCAAAACTAAAACCCAGCCACATCCTTCTGGCTGCTCAATATGAGGACATGCTGGAACGGTGTCACCTTGAATCGTGGATTGGCTTTGAGCGCTCCCTGGGGCTTGTTATGCCAGATACCCGAATTGCGGCAATCATGCAGGAGAGCGAAGAAAACCGGGAACCGGATATAAAGGACTGGCTGCAGAAGCTCTGGAGAGAGATGCCGACCCCAAAAAACTCAAGTATCCTGTACCAGGAGGGCAAGCGGTATATTTGCCGGATACGTCCAACAAAAATGGAGCCGGGAAACAGCCTGCTGAAGCCTGGAGGAACCTACCTCATTACAGGCGGCTGCGGCGGGTTGGGACTCCAGCTTGCAGGACATCTGGCAAAAACGCAGCACGCAAATCTCATACTGACCGGTCGGTCCCCCATGGATGAAAAAAAACAAATGAAGATAAAAATACTGGAGGACTTAGGCGGCCAGGTATTGTACCTGCAGGCGGACGTCTGTGACCAGGCCCGCATGAAGGAAGGCTTGAGTCAGGCGAAGGAACGCTTCGGGGAGATACGGGGAGTCGTGCACGCGGCAGGGCTTGCAGGGGGAGGAAGCATCCTGGACAAGGACATTTCAAGCTTTGAAGAGGTGCTGGGACCCAAGATCAAGGGAACGATCATACTCGATGAGCTACTTTGCCGGGAACCCCTTGATTTTATCTGTTATTTCTCTTCAAGTGCAGCAATACTAGGTGATTTCGGCTCCTGCGACTATGCTGTTGGCAACCGCTTTCTGATGGCTTATGGGCATTATCGTAATAATCAGCAGCCCGGCAAGGCGGTTGTCATTAACTGGCCGCTCTGGAAGGAAGGCGGAATGGGAGCTAAAGAAGGCGATAATGCTGAAATGTATCTCAAATCCAGCGGACAACGTTTTTTGGAAACCGAAGAGGGCATTTTCATGTTCGACCGCTTGCTGGCACAGAACAATATACAGCATCTGGTACTGGCGGGACAGCCTGGCCGGGTGCACAGCTTTTTAGGGCTTGCCGGGAACCAATCCCAAGCACAGACCCCTGACATATACAAGCCTTCAGGCAAGGGAAGACGAACCGAGATGAAGGGGCTAAGCCTGGAGCAGTGTTTGGAGTGGGACTTGAAAGAACTTGCCGGGAATGTATTAAAAATCCCACGGGAGAAACTGGACAAAGAGGAGAACTTTGCGGATTTTGGCTTTGATTCCATCAGTCTGGCCCGGTTTGCAACCATATTAACCGGTCATTATGGAATTGAAATTACCCCTGCCGTGTTTTTTGGATATTCCACCATTGAAAGACTTACACAATACTTTTTTACAGAGCATCAACAAGCTATCCAGAATTTTTATCGGGAGGATGCTGCTAAGCAGGCAGTTCTACAAAAAGCCCCGCAAGCAGCTTCGTCCGAGCAGGGAGCTGGAAGCTTCATGCTTGCCGTAGATAGCACTCCCCAGAGTATTCCGGAGCCCATTGCAGTCATAGGGATGAGCGGGCGGTTTCCGGGAGCCGATACGGTCGGTGAATTATGGAATAACCTGAAGGATGGCAGGGAATGTATTACAGAAATACCTGCAAGCCGCTGGGATTGGCAAAAGTATTATGGAGACCCTCATCAGGAAGATGGCAAAACCAATTCCAGGTGGGGGGGATTTATATCCAATCCGGATCAATTTGACCCCCTGTTTTTCGAAATCTCACCAAAAGAGGCAGAAGTCATGGATCCGCAGCAGCGTATATTTCTGGAGGAAGCATGGCATGCCTTGGAGGATGCAGGTTATATGGGTGAAAAAATCAGAGGAACGTCATGCGGAGTATATGTTGGCGTCGAAGAGAGCCAGTATGGAATGGTAACTGGTGGGAAAGGACAGCTCAACAGTAACCAGAATGCCACCCTATCTGCTCGTATCGCCTATTTATTAGATTTAAAAGGTCCGAATCTAGCGTTAACAGCCGCGTGTGCATCCGGTTTGGTGGCTATTCACCATGCATGTCAAGCCTTGCGTCAAGGGGATTGCAATATGGCACTGGTAGGTGGTATCGGTTTATTGGTTACCCCTATGATATATTTAGCATTAAGTCAAGCTGATATGCTGTCCTCGGATGGAAAATGCTATGTATTTGAACAGCGTGCTGACGGATTAGTGCCTGGTGAAGCAGCAGCTGTTGTTCTGCTCAAGCCTTTATCTAAAGCGATATCAGATAAAGACCATATATATGGATGTATTAAAGCAAGCGGAGTAAATTACAATGGCAGGGGTAATGGAATAACAGCCCCGAATCTTGTGAGCCAGACGGAGTTGATTAAAAACATTTATAATAAATATGATATCAATCCAAGCAATATACAGTATGTATTATCCCACAGCGTGGGCTCAAAGTTTGGAGATTCTATAGAGGTCGAAGCCTTAACAAATTCTTTCAAGCAATACACAAATAAAAAGCAGTTCTGTACTTTAGGCTCCGTTAAACCTTTAATCGGACACACGTTTGCTGCTTCCGGAGTAGTTAACTTAATCAGTATGCTCATGGCGATGAAATATCATACCATTCCGGCTTTGCCTAACCATGAAGCTAAAAACGAATATATAAATTTTATAGAAAGCCCGTTTATTATAAGCAAAGAGAATCAAGCATGGATTACTGAAAATGGTCAGAAAAAATTAGGTGCAATCAGTAGTACTGGAATCAGTGGTACTAATGCCCATGCAGTAATCGAAGAATATCTTCCTCCGCAGGAAGAACCCATTTGTCCCTTGAAAGATTTGCCGCAGATTATAGTTTTTTCTGCCAAAAACCCGGACAGATTGCGAGTAATTATCCAACAAATGCTTGATTTTTTAAATAGTGAGTCATCTGCCGGCATACGCTTGCCGGATATAGCCTATACTCTTCAGACGGGAAGGGATGCCATGAAAGAGAGAGTGGCAATTGTTGCTTCCTCAAAACAAGATTTGTGTTCAAAATTGGAAGCCATTATTTCTTCTCGCCATGCGGAGATGTTTCCAAAAGAAATTATCACGGGAAATATTGAAAAGATAAAAGAAGACAGCAAGAAACAATTATCTGACAGGGAAGGAATTGAAATTATAATTAAGAATGCTCTGGAGGGGCGGAACTTGAACCAATTCGCTCTACTTTGGGTGGAAGGGTTTAATATTCCTTGGGAGAAGCTACATCAGGATGAAGCAGTAAAGAGAATTTCGTTGCCTGCTTATCCGTTTGCAAAAAGGAGATGCTGGATAGATATTAACCAAAACAATAATCCCGAAGAAAAATGTGCAGCAACGCTGGAGCAAGAATATAAAAACAAAGCAGTAGAGTTGTATACAATTATAACCAGAGATAGTAAAAAAGAGTTTCAGGAAGAATATCTAACGTTTTGCCCCTTTGAAGAAAAAATCCCTGGATTTTCTATGAGCCGCGTCTTTTTGCATCCTGAGCAATTCGCTGCCGAAGCAGAGTTGGTGAAAGCAAAACAAATAGAAATGCGCCAGGTGCTCTTTTGCAAGGAGGATTTTAATCAAATTAAAAAACTGCTTGATATCGGCTGTGGACATGCGACGGATATCATTCAAATAGCAGCGCTCTACCCCAATATTAAAACTCATGGCTTCACCATCACAAAAGCTCAGGCAGAGTTGGGGAACCAACGAATTGCTGAGATGAAACTGGGTTCCCGCGCACAGGTATTCAATCGAGACAGCTCGAAAGCACCTTTTCCTGATTGCTATGATCTCATTATTGGAATCGAAGTCTGTTGCCATATCCGCGACAAGCATAGCTTGTTCAAGAACATTTCTGCATCCCTTGATGAGGATGGAAGAGTACTTTTAATGGATTTTATAGCCAATTTACGCGGGTCGATTGTAGATCCCAATATTGAAATCAGCATTGCAACCAGCAAAGATTGGATTGATATTTTTTCTACATATAACCTGGTGATCGATGAGATCATTGATGTATCCAGGCAGATTGCCAATTATACCTATGATCTAGAATTGGAACAAAACATCAAACACCTGCCGGAGGTATCACAGAATTCCTTGAGGAACTATGCAAACCAATCTCTCTCTATTGAACAGGGATGGCTCAGTTATTGCCTGTTCAAGCTGAAAAAGGATACAAAACGCTCTAAATCAGAACTTCTGGAGGATAATGCATACAAACTTGCGCATAAGACGCCATACTCTAAAGCATTGACAGAGATGCTTGACCAGGGATATATTCCCTATCCCAAAAGTCTGGACAAGACTTTTTCAAATCAGCAAAATGACAGCAAAAATCATCAGCTCATTGATAACAAGATTCATACCGGGATACTAAAGGATCTGACAATAATTAGTGAAATACTGAGGGAAGAGTTTCTCACGGTATTGGGCTTGGAGCGGACGGACTTGGAAGAGGCAGAAACATTTCAAGGGCTAGGGGTTGGGTCAATCAATGCAGTTAAGCTGTTAGAAGCGATTAATACCAGATTCAATCTGGATTTACCTACAAGTGTCATATTTGAATTTAATACATTGGATTCATTGGCAAAGTATATCGCAGAATATGTACCTGAGCTAACAGAACAAATTATGTCTGTAAATCAAGCGGCCGGCCAATTACAGGAAGTCCTCTCTGAGGAAAAACATACAAAGGTAAACGTTGTCAGCAATTTGGACACACAACTCCAAAAATCAACTGATGATATTGCCGTGGTTGGCCTTTCCTGCCGATGTGCGGGAGCTAATGGACAGAATGAATTTTGGGACTTGTTGAGACAGGGAAAAGATTGTATTCAGGAGATTAAGAAACAATCCTGGCTTGACTTCTTTGATGCAAATTCTTTAAATATGGTTCCCAGCAGATACGGAGCCATAGAAGATATCGAATTTTTCGATTCGTTATTTTTTAAAATCTCTCCAAAAGAAGCAGAATCAATGGATGTTGCGCAACGAATCCTTTTGCAGGAATGCTACAAAGCCTTGGAGGATGCCGGTTATACCCCTTCTTCGTTGCAGGGGCGGCAAGTGGGGACAATAATCGGCACTATGGGAAATGTTTCAGTAACTCAGGATTTTTCTCATTTTTCCATGTTGGGTTATGATACCAGCATACTAGCGGCACGTATTGCCTACTTTTTAGATCTGAAGGGACCTGCCATGGCAATAAATACCGCTTGCTCATCCTCCCTAGTAGCTGTTGATACAGCTTGTAATAAATTGAAAAACCATGAGATCGATCTGGCAATATCCGGAGGAATTACGATTTATTCAAATCCAGGAGCATTTATAACGATGAATAACGCTGGGATGCTTTCTCCTACAGGAGAATGCCGCCCCTTTGACAATGAAGCTAATGGCATTGTTGTAGGAGATGGCGTTGGGGTTGTTATTTTGAAAAGACTTAAGGAAGCTCAGCGTGATAACGATTTCATATATGGAATCATCCGGGGCAGCGGCACCAACCAGGATGGACAGACATCAGGGATCACCGCCCCCAGTTTTCTGTCCCAGAGTCAATTGCAGGAATCGGTTTATAGGCGAAACCATATTGCTGTTGAAGACATTCAGTACATAGAGGCACATGGTACTGCGACCAAGCTGGGGGACCCCATAGAAATAGATGCGTTAAGCGATTCTTTCAAAAAATTCACGGCAAGGAAGTGTTTCTGTGCAATCGGTTCCATGAAAGCCAATATCGGCCATACAACGGCAGCTGCAGGAGTATTGAGCTTGATAAAAGTGCTCCTGAGCATGAAAAACAAAGAGATGGCGCCCTCCATTAACTTTACCAAGGGAAATGAACATATTGACTTTGAAAATAGCCCTGTTGTTGTGAATACGACCTTGAAAGAATGGCCGGTAAATTCTAAGGGCAGCCGCTTGGCAGCCATAAATTCCTTCGGGTTCAGTGGTACCAATGCCCATATCGTGGTAGAAGAGTATCCGGCAAATTCCCAAGGCTCAGTAAAGGTTGAAGGAGCTACACCGGGATTGCTTGTTCTATCTGCAGAGAGTGAAGAAGTATTGCGGGAGTATGCAAGGGAGACAAAGGAATTTATCCAAGCTTGCAACGATTTTAACCTGGCCGATTTACTTTATACTTTTCAGGTTGGCCGGGCAAGCATGTCATATCGTTTAGCTTTGCTGAGCAATAACAAAGAAATGTTGCTTGCGAAATTGGAGCAATTTATAGAAGGTAATGTTCCAATAGATAGTTTTTTTGGAAAAACCGGAAAAAATAATGTCATAAATTTAGGTGATACAGAAGAAGGGAAAGAGTATATTCAAAGATTAATTAAGAATAATAACACAAGAAAATTAGCCGAACTATGGGTCAACGGCAATCAGATCGATTGGAAAGTAATATATCAAAAAGGAGCAGTTAGGCGATTACCAGGCCTGCCTACCTACCCATTTGCAAAAAAACGCTATCGGATACCGGAGATTGAGGTCAAACCAGTCAGCAGCACGGCAGCAATTGCACCAGCTATTCATCCTCTATTGCACCAGAACACCTCTACTCTTGCCGAACAACGTTTCACCTCTGTCTTCACTGGACAGGAGTTATTCCTGGCAGATCACAAAATAAATGGTCAGAATATCTTACCCGGTGTAGCGTATCTGGAAATGGCCCGCGTGGCAATTGAAAAGGCTGTCGGAGCCTCGGATGAAGCTCTGATACGGCTTGAGGATGTGGTCTGGGTTAGGCCAATTACTGTGGAGGGACAGCCAATCCAAGTGCACATCGCTCTCTACCCTGAGGAAACCGGCCGGATTGCCTATGAGATTTACAGCCAGCCAGACCAGAACAACACCAAGCCGATAGTGCATAGCCAGGGAGCAGCAGTGCTGGGCATTGCAAAGGAGCCTCCGGTTTTGGTACTCAAAACGCTGCAGACTCAATGTACCCAAACCATCCTTTCAGCCTCACAATGCTACGGGGCCTTCAAATCTGCAGGGTTTGACTATGGTCCTACCCTCAAGGGGATAGAGCGGGTGTACGTGGGTTCGGGTCAGGTGTTAGCCAGATTATCCTTGCCCACAGCCATCTCCGATACTCAATGTCAGTTTGTTCTGCACCCTGGCATGATGGACTCTGCCCTTCAGGCCTCGATCGGTCTAATGATGAGTATGGTATCGTCCGGTGGTGGTATTGGCTCGAAACTATCTCCACCCTTCGCCCTGAACGAACTTCAGATATTTGGAGGCTGCACTTCTGCCATGTGGGCTCATATCCGTTATAATGATGATAATGTATCTGGGGACAGGGTGCTAAAGCTCGATATCGATCTGTGCGATGAACAAGGTAGGGTTTGCGTTCGGATGAAAGCAGTTTCGTTAATAATGCTGGAAGGAGATATCCAGATTGGTAATCCAGAGAAAGCAGTTTCTTATGAAACATCCATCAAGCCGCTCGTAGGAACCTTTATGATGAAACCGGTATGGGATGTGGACCTTATAGAAAAGGGCCAAGCCCTGCCATACCCAACCGATAGGGTTGTAATTGCAGGAGACGATAAAGGCGACAGAAGTGTCATAATGCAATACTATCCCAACGCGCAGGTATTGCATATTCAGTCCGATGATACCATAGAGGCAATAGTCAAAAGAATTAAAGAGCAGGACAGCATTGATCACATCCTGTATATTGTTCCTTATCGCCCATTGAAATCCCAGGCAGATGAGGCCCTGATTGAGGAGCAAGAAAAGGGTGTCCTCCAGATTTTCAGAATGATCAAGGCCCTGTTACGCTTGGACTATGGCGATAAAGTCTTAGGATGGACTATAATTACCGTCCAGACCCAGCCTATTAATAAAAATGATGTGGTGAATCCAACGCATGCTTCGCTTCACGGACTTGTGGGTTCCATGGCCAAGGAGTACCCAAACTGGCAGGTGCGGCTGGTTGACCTGGAAGCTGACTGTACCTGGCCTATGGAAGATATTTTTACACTGCTTCCAAATCCTCAGGGCAACCCATGGATTTATCGAGGACAGGAATGGCATCGCCAAAAGCTGATTCCATTTCAAAGCCCTCCATTTGAATGGACCCTATACAAGCCGGAAGGAGTATATGTGGTTATTGGAGGTGCCGGAGGTATCGGCGAAGCTTGGAGCGAGTATATGATTAGCACCTACCACGCGAGAATCATCTGGATCGGACGCAGGCAAAAAGATGAAACTATCCAGGCCCAAATTGACAGACTGGCCGCCCTGGGGCCGGAACCACAATACATCTCAGCTGATGCCGCCAATCGGAATGCACTGCAAAAAGCATACGAACAGGTCAAACAGCTGTATGGACAGATAAATGGGGTAATCCACTCGGCAATCGGTTTACTGGATCAAAGTCTGGCAAATATGGAAGAAGAACGCTTTAGGGGCGGGCTTTTAGCCAAAGTTGATGTGAGTGTGCGCCTGGCTCAGGTTTTTAAACAGGAACCCTTGGATTTTGCACTGTTTTTCTCATCCATCGGTGCATTTGCAAAAGATCATGGAAGAAGCAATTATTCTGCAGGATGCTCCTTTGAGGATGCTTTTGCCAATTACCTCTCCCGGGAATGGCCTTGTGCGGTGAAAGTTATGAACTGGGGATATTGGGGTAATGTTGGCGTCGGTAGTGTTATCCCTCAGGTTTTTAAGAATAGCATAGCTATGGCAGGACTCAGCTCTATCGAGCCCTCGGAAGCTATGGATGCCTTGGAGAGACTCCTGACCGGACCAATAGACCAGATTGCCTTGGTAAAAACCACCAAACCTCTTGTCATGGAGAGAATCAACCCTCAGGAACAAATTGTGATATACCCGGAAAATATCCACTCGTATATCCATAAAATAAAGAACCGCATCTTGAAGCAGGGTTTACAGGACAAAAATATGAAATTGGAAATTGGCGTGCACATGCAGGAGATAGATAGCCTCCTCTGCAAGTTACTCTTTGGTCAATTGCAATCCATCGGGTTGTTTACGGAAAAGAACTTTATGATAGACGATCTGGAAACAAAAGGTCTGAATCATCTATTGAAAAGGTGGCTGGCAGAAAGCATAGTGGTTTTAACCAGTAATAATTATCTCAGCTTTGACAAAGAGGTATATACCGTAGCAGACCCCACCCCGATAGGTATCGAGGCTGTATGGAATGAGTGGCACCTAAAAAAACACCCATGGCTAAACGAGCCCAATACAAGAGACAAGATAATACTGGTAGAGGCTACTTTACGGGCATTACCGGACATCCTCACTGGAAAAGTACCTGCTACAGACGTCATGTTCCCGAACTCCTCCATGGAATTGGTCGAGGGAATTTACAAGAACAATCCGATTTCGGACTACTTCAATGGAAATCTGGCGGATACTCTGGTTGCGTATATTGAAAAACGTAGGCAGGACCAGTCTGGGCGGTTGCGCATAATTGAGATTGGCGCCGGCACTGGGGGGACCAGCGAAATGGTCTTTGAGAAAATAAAGCCTTTTAGGGATTACATAGAAGAATATTGCTATACCGATGTCTCCAAGGCATTCCTGTTGCATGCTGAAAAAGAGTATGGTTCGGACAACCCCTATCTGACGTTTCAGATATTTGACGTGGAAGCTCCGATTGCCAAGCAAAATATATCTGCGGGAGGATACGATGTGGTGATTGCCGCTAATGTCCTGCACGCCACCAAGAACATCAGGCAAACACTGCGCAACATCAAAGCAATTCTGAAGAAAAACGGACTGCTCCTCTTAAACGAGATAAGTGGAAATACCCTGTTTACCCACTTGACCTTCGGTCTTTTGGATGGCTGGTGGTTGTACGAGGATACAGCGCTACGCATACCAGGGTGCCCCGGACTATCTTCCCAAACCTGGCAATCAGTACTGGAAGATGAGGGATTCCAACAGGTTTTCTTCACGGCGCAGGAAGGGCACGTATATGGCCAGCAAAACATTGCTGCCGAAAGTGATGGGGTGGTCCGGCAAAAACTTCTTGAACCGGATACTGAGAAAAAGAAGGACGGGATGACGTTGAAGAAACCACAGAAATTTCCTGTGAGAAAAGTGGGTGGACCAACCCAGGATTTAATACGGGAGAAGAGTACGGCATATTTCAAAAAAATAATAGGTGATATCTTAAAAATTCCGTGTAATGAGATAGATTCTTCAGAACAATTGGAATCATACGGTATCGATTCAATTCTGATTGTTCAGTTGAGCAATACCCTGCGTAAAGTATTCGAAAATATAAGCAGTACCCTGTTTTTTGAGTATCAAACCATTGATGCCATAGTTGATTATTTTATGAAGACTCAAAGGAGTTCGTTAATATCTTTAACAGGATTGGAAGATAATAATCCTACCGAGGGGCAAGGTAGTGATGAAGAAATTTTCATACCGCCCAACCCGCTACATCAGAATTACACATTTAGAGTATCTGAACACCCATTTGTACTTCATAAACGGCCAATTGAAAATCCTGAATCGCAACAGTATAGAGAACCCATTGCCATCATAGGCCTTAGTGGGCGTTACCCACAGGCAAAAGACATACAAGAGTATTGGGAGAATTTGAAAGCAGGCAAAGACTGCATCACTGAAATACCTGAAGAGCGTTGGCCGCTGGAGGGATTCTATTATCCGAACTCCAAAGGAGCTATACCTCAAGGTAAAAGTTACAGCAAATGGGGAGGTTTTATAGAGGGATTTGCAGACTTTGACCCACTTTTCTTCAATATCTCGCCCCGCGAAGCGATCAATATGGACCCGCAGGAACGATTATTTATTGAGTCATGCTGGGGAGTGCTTGAGGATGCGGGATACACCAAGGAGCAGCTTGCAACGAAGCATAATCAGAGGGTCGGTGTTTTTGCAGGAATCACCAGAACAGGTTTTGATTTATATGGCCCTGATTTATGGAAGCAGGATGAAAAATTTTCTCCCTATACTTCCTTCTGCTCGGCGGCAAATAGAGTTTCCTACCTGCTAAACCTGCAAGGTCCCAGCATACCCATTGATACGATGTGTTCCTCCTCATTGGTCGCAATCCATGAAGCCTGTGAGCATATCCATAATGGAGAATGTGAAATGGCTATTGCAGGCGGGGTAAATCTATATCTTCATCCTTCAAGCTATATTGGACTTTGTGCGCAGAATATGCTGTCTGCAGACGGAAAGTGCAAAAGCTTTGGAAGAGGGGGCAACGGGTTTGTACCAGGCGAAGGGGTAGGATGCATTTTGTTAAAACGCTTGTCTCAGGCGGTGGCAGATGAGGATCACATTTATGCCATCATACGGGGGACCAGAATTAATCACGGTGGCAAGACCAATGGATACACGGTTCCCAACCCAACCGCCCAGGGAGAGGTCATTCGGACAGCGATGGATAAAGCAGGGGTGGATGCCAGAACAATCAGCTATGTTGAGGCTCATGGCACAGGGACAGAACTTGGAGACCCGATCGAAATTTCAGGACTTACCCAGGCATTCCGGAAGGATACCCATGACACAGGCTTCTGCGCCATAGGTTCTGTAAAAACCAATATAGGTCATCTGGAAGGAGCAGCCGGAATTGCAGGGGTAACTAAAATCCTGCTTCAGATGAAACACCAGAAGATTGCTCCCAGTCTGCATTCCAGTGAATTGAATCCCAACATTGATTTTGCCGGTACCCCCTTTATTGTTCAGCAGGAGCTTGCGGAATGGAAGAGGCCACATATCAAGATTGATGGAGAAACCAGTGAATACCCCAGAATTGCCGGCATCTCCGCCTTTGGAGCCGGAGGATCAAACGCCCACGCAGTGATTGAGGAATATATTCCAAAACTAAAAAGACCTCAAATACAGGTTACCCGCGGGAATCCGGCTATTGTTGTGCTGTCCGCCAGAAACGCAGACCGCCTTCACGAGCAGGTGGAGCGACTCCTTAATGCAATTCAGGTACAGCGGTTATCCGACACTGACTTGGCTGATATTGCCTACACGCTGCAGGTGGGACGCGAAGGCATGGAAGAGCGTCTGGCTGTGATTGTGGTCAGTATCAAAGAACTTGAGGAGAAATTAAAGAGCTTTCTGGAAGGTCGAAATGAAATTCCAGATTTGTATCGCGGGCAGGTCAAACGCAACAAGGATACCTTGGCTTTTTTTACGGCGGATGAGGATATGCAAAAAGCTATTGAAGCCTGGGCCGTAAAAGGGAAGCATACAAAACTTGTGAATCTATGGGTCAAGGGCCTGAGCTTTGACTGGAACAAGCTTTATGGCGATATCAAGCCCTGCCGTATCAGCTTGCCCACCTATCCCTTTGACAGGGAGCGTTACTGGGTGCCGGAAAGTAAAAAACAGATAGAGACGACCTCATTACCTCTTCAAAGTAGCATCCAATTTGATGAAAAGTTTTATGATCTACTTATTGATGAAATCATGAAAGATACTATAAGCATTGATACTGCTATTCAAAAGGCAGAAGATTTTATATCTATGCAAAATGGATTCCCGGTATTAGGAGGAGAATTATGAAAGATTTTATGCGATACATTTTTGGTGAAGTAAAAAACAATCGATTGTCGAAAATGGATGCGATAGGTTTGATACGTCAATTTCAAACTCAAGCTATTTTTAATAAGCCTTATTCCATTCACCCCCTTTTGCATCAAAACACCTCCGATCTCTCCGAACAGAGGTTTACTTCAACATTTACCGGCCGGGAGTTCTTTCTGGCAGATCATGTAGTACATGGACAGCAGCTCCTGCCTGAAGCAGCCTGTCTGGAGATGGCCCGGGCAGCCGTCGAGCAGGCAGCAGGAGCCTTGGAACAAGCCAAGGTGCGGCTTAAGAATGTGGCATGGGCTGAACCAATTGTTATAGGTGATCGGTACATCCAGATACATATCGGACTATACCCTGAGGAAACGGGCTGGATTGCCTACGAGATTTACAGCAAACCGGATGAAGCAGGCGAAGAACGGATAGTGCACAGCCAGGGATTGGCGGTGCTGGACACTGACCGGGAGGCTCCTGTCTTGAACATATCTGCCTTACAGGCACAGTGTAGCCAAAGCTCCCTTTCCTCTTCACAATATTACGAGGCCTTTAAGGCGATGGGATTTGACTACGGCTCTGCCCACCGCGGGCTTGAGCAGGTCTTTGTAGGGCAGAGTCAGGTATTGGCCAGGCTTATACTGCCGCCGTCAGTGGCTGCCACCAAAGACCAGTTCGTACTGCATCCCAGCCTGATGGATTCCGCCCTGCAGGCCTCAATGTGCTTGATGATGAATGATGGCGAAATAATGCCATACAATAGCAACACCCCCGGAAGGCCCGCCCTGCCCTTTGCCCTAGAGGAGTTTGAAGTCTTTGAAAGCTGCCTCCCCACCATGTGGGCCTTGGTTCGCCGCAGTGAGGGCAGCCAGGCAGGGGACAGGCTGCAGAAGCTGGATATCGACCTCTGCGATGATGAAGGCAAGGTGTGTGTGCGGATGAAGGGATTCACGGCCAGGGTAACAGATGGGGAACCGGGATTAACAGAATCTTCGGCAATTCATGGAACACTGATGCTTAAACCCTGCTGGAGGGAACAAGCCGTGGCTGGGAAAGTCCAGTCCCATGAATATGGGCGGCACCTGGTGATTCTTTGCGAACAGACTGAAATTACCCCTCAAAGCATTACAGACAGGATGGACAAGATATACTGCCTCGCCCTGCAATCCCCGCAGCAGGGGATCGGTGAGCGGTTTCAAACATATACTGCACAAGTCTTTGAGGAGATAAAAAATATCCTCAGGGACAAGTCCAAGGACAAAATACTGGTTCAGATAGTAATTTCCACCCAGAAGGAACAGCAGCTCTTCTTTGCACTCTCCGGCTTGCTGAAAACCGCTCAACTGGAGAATCCGAAGCTGACAGGACAGATGATTGAAGTGGAGCCTGAGGAAGACTCAGGAAGGATTGTAAAGAAGCTGCAGGAGAACAGCCAATGTCCCCTTGACAGCCAAATCCGGTATCAGTCCGGTAAACGTCTGGTTGCCGGGTGGAATGAAGTTGAAGCTTCAGAGGAAGAAGAGACCGTTCCATGGAAAGCCGGGGGAGTCTATTTGATTACGGGAGGAGCCGGTGGACTGGGACTCATATTTGCTAAAGAGATTGCCAAGAAAGCCAAGGGTGTTGCTCTAATCCTTGCCGGTCGCACTCCGCTGGGCGAAGACAGGCAGGCCAGGCTTGAAGAACTGGAGGCTCTGGGTGCCCGCATCGCATACAGGCAAGTCGATGTGAGCGACAGACAGGCTGTTACCGACCTGATCCAAAGCATCAGAAATGAATTCGGCAGCCTCAACGGCATCATTCATGCCGCCGGAGTGATCAAGGACAATTTCATCATAAAGAAAACCAAAGAGGAGCTCATGTCGGTTCTGGCCCCCAAGGTTTTGGGAGCGGTGAACCTGGATGAGGCAAGCAAAGACCAGAGCCTCGACTTCTTCATCCTCTTTTCTTCGTTAGCCGGAGTCATAGGCAACGCTGGTCAGGCCGACTACGCGGCAGCCAATGCCTTCATGGATGCGTATGCCGGCTACCGGAATGAATTGAAGGTTTCGGAGCAACGCTGCGGTCGTACATTGTCGCTAAACTGGCCGTTATGGAAAGAGGGCGGGATGCGCGTCGATGAAGAGACAAAGAGGATGATGAGGCAAAGCATGGGCATGGTCGCCATGGAGACAGGGAGCGGCATCCGTGCCCTGTACCGGGGCATTGGCTCGGGACAGGTTCAGATGGCAGTGATGGAAGGCAATGCAGCACAAATGAAGCAGAAGCTGCTGATTGCGGTTCCTGCTGCTGCACGACCTCAAAAAACTCCTGCTGGATCTGATTCTACCACAGAAATCAATACAGGCAGCTTGCTCATTAAGCTGCAGTCTGACGTTGAGCTGACCGTTTCCATATTGCTCAAGGTCAAGGTTCAGGATATTGATGCGGATGCCGAGCTGAGCGAGTATGGGTTCGACAATGTCAAGCTGGCGGAGCTGGCCCATGAAATTAACAGGAAATATAGCCTTGAACTTACCCCCGCTGTACTTTTTGAACAACGGACTATCCACAGTCTTGCAGAATACCTGATTGCAGAATATAAGAATGTGTTTGTAAAACGATTCGAGCAGGAAGCTTTTGAAACAACCAATAAAATTCATCAAATAGATCCGGGTCTGCTGCGCGAAAAAACTCTGCACCAATTCAAAGCTCTATTCGGAGAAGTCATCAAGCTGAGTGTTGCCAAGATAGACCCCGACGAGTCCATGGAAAATTACGGAATTGATTCAATTGTGATTACCCAACTCAATTATAAGCTTGCAGATATTTTTGGAGGATTGTCAAAAACCTTATTCTATGAATACCAGACCATGGGAGCTCTGGTAGAATATTTGGTGACAGATTACCCCCAAAAATGTATGCGGTGGACAGGGATCGAAGATGAGGTGCAGCTAATTCCTGAAGTATCCTCAACAACGCTACCTGTCAAAGGTGTATTTCGTAAACTAGCTTCATTCAAAGCAGAAAAAAAACAGGAACGCAGTTTTACTGTTATGGCTCCAGCCAATAGAGTCATGGAACCCATTGCCATCATAGGCCTTAGTGGGCGTTATCCACAGGCAAAAAATATACAAGAGTATTGGAGAAATTTAGAATCGGGCAAAGACTGTATCACTGAAATACCTGAAGAGCGTTGGCCGCTGGAGGGATTCTATTATCCGAATTCCAAAGGAGCTATACCTCAAGGTAAAAGTTACAGCAAATGGGGAGGTTTTATAGAGGGATTTGCAGACTTTGACCCACTTTTCTTCAATATCTCGCCCCGCGAAGCGATCAATATGGACCCGCAGGAACGATTGTTTATTGAGTCATGCTGGGGAGTGCTTGAGGATGCGGGATACACCAAGGAGCAGCTTGCAACGAAGTATAATCAGAGGATCGGTGTCTTTGCAGGAATCACCAGAACAGGATTTGATTTATATGGCCCTGATTTATGGAAGCAGGGTGAAAACATTTTTCCCTACACTTCCTTCAGCTCGGTGGCCAATAGGGTTTCCTACCTGCTAAACCTGCAAGGTCCCAGTATGCCCATTGATACGATGTGTTCCTCCTCATTGGTCGCAATCCATGAAGCCTGTGAGCATATCCATAATGGAGAATGTGAAATGGCTATTGCAGGCGGGGTAAATCTATATCTTCATCCTGCAAGCTATATCGGACTTTGTGCGCAGAATATGCTGTCTGCAGACGGAAAGTGCAAGAGCTTTGGAAGGGGGGGCAACGGGTTTGTACCAGGCGAAGGGGTAGGATGTGTTTTGTTAAAACGCTTGTCTCAGGCGGTGGCAGATGAGGATCACATTTATGCCATCATACGGGGGACCAGTATTAACCACGGTGGCAAGACCAATGGATACACGGTTCCCAATCCAACCGCTCAGGGAGAGCTTATTCGTACAGCACTCGAGAAAGCAGGGGTGGATGCCAGAACAATCAGCTACATTGAGGCTCATGGTACCGGGACAGAACTTGGAGACCCAATTGAAATTTCAGGGCTTACCCGAGCATACCGGAAGGATACCCAGGATACAGGCTTCTGCGCCATAGGCTCCGTAAAAGCCAATATAGGCCATCTGGAAGCAGCAGCCGGAATTGCAGGGATAGCTAAAATCCTGCTGCAAATGAAACACCAGAAGATCGCTCCCAGCCTGCATTCCAGTGAATTGAATCCCAACATTGATTTTGCCGGTACTCCATTTATTGTCCAGCAGGAGCTTGCGGAATGGAAGAGACCACAGATCAAGATTGATGGAGAAACCAGTGAATACCCCAGAATTGCCGGCATCTCCGCCTTTGGTGCCGGAGGATCAAACGCCCACGCGGTGATTGAAGAATACATTCCAAAACTAAAAAGACCTCAAATACAGGTTGCACGCGGGAATCCGGCTATTGTCGTGCTGTCCGCCAGAAACGCAGACCGTCTTCACGAGCAGGTGGAGCGACTCCTTAATGCAATTCAGGTACAGGGGTTCTCCGACAATGATCTGGCTGATATTGCCTACACGCTGCAGGTGGGACGCGAAGGTATGGAAGAGCGTCTGGCTGTGATTGCAGGCAGTATCAAAGAACTTGAGGAGAAATTAAAGAGCTTTCTGGAAGGTCAGGATGACATTCCTGATTTGTATCGCGGGCAGGTCAAGCACAACAGGGAGACCCTGGCTGTTTTTACAGCGGATGAGGATATGCAAAAAGCTATTGAGGCCTGGGTCGTTAAAGGGAAGCATGTAAAACTTGTAGATCTCTGGGTCAAAGGCTTGATATTTGACTGGAACAAACTCTATGGAGAGACCAAACCCTGCCGTATCAGCCTGCCCACATATCCCTTTGCCCGGGAACGTTACTGGATGCCTGACATTGAGAGCACTCCAGCCGTGCATAAAAATACTTCCCACCTCTTTAAAAAGAGGTCCGCTTCAACACTTACCGGCCGGAAGCTGGATCATGCAGCATCAAAAAGCAACCCGGTTCAGGAAGCACAGGAAGCCTTTGAACTGATGACCTTTGAAGAAACATGGCAGGAGCAGGTATTGCCGGACAATTCTTCAGCCAGGATTAAAGCCATGGTCTGTTTTCTTTCGGATTCTAAAAAGCAGCAAGCGGCAATTGAAGCAGTGCAGGCTCTTGACGGGCAGACCAGGGTGATTTTCATCTCCCAAAGCACCAGCTACCGCAAACAATCCGAACAGGCCTACCACATATCACCCAAAGACCCGGACACCTATAAGGATGCCTTCAAGAGCATACGTGAGGATTATGGAAATATAGATGCCGTCCTCTATCTATGGCCTTTGGAGGACAAAAAACATATAAGGGATTATTCCTGTATCGTACATATCCTGCAGGGAATTTCCTTCTCAAAACTAAAACCCAGCCACATCCTTCTGGCTGCTCAATATGAGGACATGCTGGAACGGTGTCACCTTGAATCGTGGATTGGCTTTGAGCGCTCCCTGGGGCTTGTTATGCCAGATACCCGAATTGCGGCAATCATGCAGGAGAGCGAAGAAAACCGGGAACCGGATATAAAGGACTGGCTGCAGAAGCTCTGGAGAGAGATGCCGACCCCAAAAAACTCAAGTATCCTGTACCAGGAGGGCAAGCGGTATATTTGCCGGATACGTCCAACAAAAATGCAGCCGGGAAACAGCCTGCTGAAGCCTGGAGGAACCTACCTCATTACAGGCGGCTGCGGCGGGTTGGGACTCCAGCTTGCAGGACATCTGGCAAAAACGCAGCACGCAAATTTCATACTGACCGGTCGGTCCCCCATGGATGAAGAAAAACAAATGAAGATAAAAATACTGGAGGACTTAGGCGGCCAGGTATTGTACCTGCAGGCGGACGTTTGTGACCAGGCCCGCATGAAGGAAGGCTTGAGTCAGGCGAAGGAACGCTTCGGGGAGATACGGGGAGTCGTGCATGCGGCAGGGCTTGCAGGGGGAGGAAGCATCCTGGACAAGGACATTTCAAGCTTTGAAGAGGTGCTGGGACCCAAGATCAAGGGAACGCTCGTACTCGATGAGCTACTTTGCCGGGAACCCCTTGATTTTATCTGTTATTTCTCTTCAAGTGCAGCAATACTGGGTGATTTCGGCTCCTGCGACTATGCCGTTGGCAACCGTTTTCTGATGGCTTATGGGCATTATCGTAATAATCAGCAGCCCGGCAAGACGGTTGTCATTAACTGGCCGCTCTGGAAGGAAGGCGGAATGGGAGCTAAAGAAGGCGATAATGCTGAAATGTATCTCAAATCCAGCGGACAACGTTTTTTGGAAACCGAAGAGGGCATTTTCATGTTCGACCGCTTACTGGCGCAGAACGATATACAGCATCTGGTACTGGCGGGACAGCCCAGCCGGGTGTACCGCTTTTTAGGGCTTGCCGGGAACCAATCCCCAGCACAGACCCCTGACATATACAAGCCTTCAGGCAAGGGAAGACGAACCGAGATGAAGGGGCTAAGCCTTGAGCAGTGTTTGGAGTGGGATTTGAAAGAGATTGCCGGGAATGTACTGAAAATCCCACGGGAGAAACTGGACAAAGAGGAGAACTTTGCGGATTTTGGCTTTGATTCCATCAGCCTGGCCCGGTTTGCAACCATGCTTAACGGTCATTATGGAATTGAAATTACCCCTGCCGTGTTTTTTGGACATTCCACCATTGAAAGACTGACACAATACTTTTTTACAGAGCATCAACAAGCTATCCAGGATTTTTATCGGGAGGCTGCTGCTGCGCAGGACGTTCTGCAACGAGCCCCGCAAGCAGCAGCTTCATCCCGGCAGAGAACCGGAAGGTTCAGGTTTGCCACAGGGAGTACCCCCCAAGGTGTTCCGGAGTCCATCGCTGTCATCGGGATGAGCGGACGGTTCCCAGGAGCCGACACAGTCGAGGGACTATGGAACAACCTGAAGGACGGCAGGGAATGTATTACAGAAATACCTGCAAGCCGCTGGGACTGGCAAAAATATTATGGAGACCCTCATCAGGAAAATGGCAAAACCAATTCCAGGTGGGGAGGATTTATATCCAATCCGGATCAGTTTGACTCACAGTTTTTCGAAATCTCACCGAGAGAGGCGCAAGTCATGGACCCAAGGCAGCGGCTTTTGCTGCAGGAAGCCTGGAAGGCACTGGAGGATGCCGGATACGGAGCCAAACAGATTAAAACAAACAGGATCGGAATGTTTGTGGGTGCTGAACAGGGAGACTACCAGCTGCTTGTCAAAGAAAAGGCCAGTGTAACATCCAACAACAACGCAATTCTGGCTGCCCGCCTGGCATACTTCCTGAATCTCAGCGGCCCCGTGATGGCGATTGATACCGCCTGTTCATCCGGTTTGGTGGCTGCTCATCAAGCCTGCTTGAGCCTGCGCGGCCATGAGTGTGATACCGCTATTGCCGCGGGCATCAATCTGATGCTCACACCACAGGCGTATATAGGGATGAGCCAGGCCGGTATGCTGTCTGCGGACGGCAAGTGCTTTGCGTTTGACAAGCGGGCCAACGGCCTGGTCCCTGGAGAAGCGGTGGCTGCAGTAGTACTCAAACGGTTATCCAGGGCTGAAGCAGACGGAGACCCGATCTATGCCGTCATCCAGGGCAACGCTGTCAATTATGACGGCAGAACTAACGGAATCACCGCTCCAAGCGGGGTTGCCCAGACCAGCCTTCTGAAGGCGGTCTACGATCAGTTCAAAGTGAACCCGGAAGAAATAGAATACATTGTAACCCATGGTACCGGGACCAGGCTCGGTGATCCTGTTGAGATCAATGCCTTGTATGATGCCTTTAAAGGCTATACAAGCAAACAAGGCTATTGTGCACTTACCTCAACGAAAACCAATTTCGGACATACCTTTGCGGCATCCGGACTGCTCAGTCTAATCAGCCTGGTGGAGGCATTACGCCATGAAACGATTCCTGCCAGCTTACACTGCGAACAGGAAAATGACTATATCAACTGGAAAGAAAGCCCCTTCTATGTCAACAAGGCTGCCAAACCCTGGCCAAAGAGAGATGGCAAAGTCCGTACTGGTGCAGTGAGCGCATTTGGAATGAGCGGCACCAACGTCCACATGGTTGTCAGGAGCTATTCCGGGAAAGACACCGGATCATTTCAGGAGCAGCCCCCGTACTATCTTCTTGTCCTTTCGGCCAAGACCGAGGATGCCCTGCAGGAAAAAATACAGGACATGATTACAGTACTGCAAAACAAGGGACAGGACCTGCTGAGGATAAGCTACACCGGGCTTGAGGGGCGTCAGCACTTCAACCATCGCTGTGCCATCGTTATTCAGGACCACGACGATGCTATATACGTATGGAAACAGGCAGGCAGCAGGGAAAGACTGCCGAACCTGTTCAAGGGAAAAGTCCCACAGGATTTTAAAGGCCAAAAGGTGGTACAACAGTATGCCCAGGATATGCTCAAACAAAGCAAGTCGTTACAGTGTGACAGGAGCAAATATCAGGAAATGCTGTTTGCCTTGGCAGATTTTTATTGTCAAGGCTATGAGATTGATTGGAGCGGGCTTTTCGGCGGAAAAAGGATTAAGCGCATCAGCCTGCCGACTTATCCTTTTGCAAAAGAGCGATACTGGATACGGGAGACAGATATATGCGAGGATAAAGGTATCGTTGGTGCCCAGACGAAAGGTCTAAACTACAAGGAAGGATTGCAATCATCAACTTCCCCTAATTCTTTAAAGCCCGTGTCGGTAATAAAGCAGGCTATTCCAAACAAACCTGCAAAAACGGGCAAGCCCGCCGGGATATCATTGAGGTCTATTTCAGAAGAGCTCCCATCATATAAACCGATAGATCAAATAAAACGGTCAGTGGCATTATCCCCTACAGGGACTTTTACATTGCAGCCGGAAGTCAACTATAAACCAGAAGCTGCCATGCATATTCAAACGGGTATATCGCTGGAAGCATTGCAGGAACAACTGGCAACAAGCCTGGCAGAAGCCTTATATATGAAAAGAAGCGATATCGATGTTTATAAAGACTTTACTTCCATGGGTGTTGATTCGATTATAGGTGTGGAATGGATTAATGTAATTAACAAGAAATACGGTACTTCAATTCCGGCAACCAAAATCTATGATTATCCGAATATTTGTGAGTTTGCCAGTTTCCTGGAAAAGGAATTGAGTAAAAATCCTTCCCCAGCGTCATGTGATGTGCTGCAATGGCCAGCAATTAAGAATGAATTAAAGCCTGTAACGCATAACCAAATAGCCAATTCAGCGGAATCTTTACAAGAAGAGCTTGCAACAAGCCTGGCGGAAGCCTTGTATATGAAAAGAAGCGGTATCGATGTTGATAAAGACTTTACTTCCATGGGTGTTGATTCGATTATAGGTGTGGAATGGGTTAATGCAATTAACAATAAATACGGTACATCAATTCCGGTAAGCAAAATCTATGATTACCCAAATATCAGTGAGTTTGCTGTATTTATGGGAAAGGAATTCAATAAACAGGGGAAAGTATGTTCTTTGGATGAATTGCTGCAACAGGTATATCAAGGAAATTTAGATGCTAAGCATGCATTAAAAATATTTAATCAATATATTTCTGATGAAGAAACGATATGAAAAAAAGGTGAGGGAAGAGTATGATTTCAGTTGGAATTGAAGCGATGAATGTTTTTGGAGGAACAGCGTATCTGGATGTGATTAAATTAGCCAATCACCGTCAATTGGATACTAAAAGATTTGAAAATTTATTAATGAAAGAAAAGACCGTAGCACTACCTTGTGAAGACCCAGTCACTTTTGGTGTTAATGCGGCTAAACCACTGGTGGACTCTCTCTCTGAAGCAGAGAAAGATCGTATTGAAATGCTGGTTACCTGTACGGAATCCGGGATTGATTTTGGAAAGTCCATAAGTACATATATCCATCATTATTTAGGATTGAATCGAAATTGCCGGTTGTTTGAACTCAAAAATGCTTGTTATTCTGGAACTGCCGGATTTCAGACAGCAATTAATTTTATTTTATCCCAAGCATCTCCCGGAGCTAAAGCCTTGGTGATTGCAAGTGATATTTCTCGTTTTATGGCAGTCGATGAAATGGATGCTGTGACTGCGGATTGGTCATTCGCTGAACCGAGTGGGGGTGCGGGGGCTGTTGCGATCATAGTCAGTGAAACCCCTTATGTATTTGAAGTGGATGTAGGGGCTAACGGATATTATGGCTATGAGGTGATGGATACTTGCCGGCCTGTTCCTGACAGCGAAGCTGGGAATGCAGATTTATCCTTATTGTCCTATCTGGATTGTTGTGAGCAGGCGTATCTGGAATATCAAAGGCGGATAGCGGATGTAGATTATCAAGATACATTCCAGTACCTTGCTTTTCATACTCCTTTTGGGGGAATGGTGAAAGGGGCGCATCGAACCATGATGCGCAAAATGACTCAAGCCAAGCCTGCTCAAATAGAGGCCGATTTTGAGCAAAGGGTGATGCCGGGAATAATTTACTGCCAACGAGTCGGAAATATCATGGGAGGTACTGTGTTCCTCTCTATGGCAAGTATTATAGATAATGGCCAATTTGATTCTTCAAAACGAATAGGTTGTTTTTCTTATGGGTCGGGCTGCTGCTCCGAGTTTTACAGTGGTATTGTCACGGCTGAAGGCCAGAAACGCCAGCGCCGTTGGGGGATTGGTACACAGTTGAATGAACGCTATCAATTGTCTATGGATGAATATGATGCTTTATTAATGGGCAGTGGCATGGTGAAATTCGGTACCCGAAATGCCAAGCTGGATGTACACCCAGGCGTGCTAACATCGCTCCAGGGAAAAAATAGATTAATACTGGATGAAATCCGGGAATTTCATCGTGAATACAGGTGGATATAATGAGCTATAAAACAATTAATGTTCGGTTTCAGGATCGAATGTGCTTCCTACAATTTTATCGTCCTAAAGCCAATAATACGATCAACGATATATTGATTGAGGAATGCCATCAGGTTCTGGCATTATGCGAAGAATCAATTACTGTGGTGATATTGGAAGGCTTACCCGAAGTATTTTGTTTTGGGGTTGATTTTGAAGGAATACATGCACAGATAGCAAGTGGAAAACCAAGTGAACAGAGCCCGGGCTCCTTATATGATCTGTGGTTGAAATTAGCAACCGGACCTTACATAACAATTTCTCATCTCAGAGGAAAGGTTAATGCCGGAGGCTTAGGATTCGTTGCAGCCAGCGACATAGTGCTTGCTGATCAGACCGCACAGCTCAGCTTATCTGAACTATTATTCGGGTTGTTCCCAGCTTGTGTTTTGCCATTTTTGATCCGGCGGATTGGATTTCAAAAAGCTAATTATTTGACGTTGATGACTCGGCCGATATCAGTTCAACAGGCATTTGAAATGGGTCTGGTTGATGCCTATGATTTTGAAAGTGAGGCATTGCTTCGCAAACACTTGGTATGCCTCAGACGTTTATCTAAAACAGCTATTCTACGATACAAACGCTATATGAATGGGTTGAATGATTTACTGATTCAATCCAAATCTCCAGCTGTGGCTGCAAATCAAGAGTTTTTTTCCGACCCTTGCGTCCTGGAGGGGATTTTTCGGTTTGTAGAAAAGGGAGAATTTCCATGGGAGGATTAATGAGTTATGATAGGAGAGATATACATTGATACAATCTGTGGTGGATTTATGTGAGGTCGAACCTGGCATTGTTCAAGTGACAATGCATGACCGGGTTCATAAGAATACATTTTCGCAAGAATTAATTCTTGGCCTGATCAAAACATTTGAGACTATTAAAGCCAATTTAAGCTATAGGGTGGTTATCCTAACAGGTTATGACAGCTACTTTGCCTCTGGAGGGACCAAGGAGGGATTATTAGCCATGCATAACAGCAAGGTGAAATTTGATGATGTAAACGTCTACAGTCTTGCCTTGGACTGTGAGATTCCAGTGATTGCCGCGATGCAAGGACATGGGATTGGGGGCGGATTCATTATGGGACTGTTTGCTGATTTTGTGATTTTGGGCAGGGAAAATGTATATACCACTAACTTTATGAAATATGGATTTACGCCTGGAATGGGCGCGACCTACATTTTATCCAAGAAATTGGGGTTTAGTTTGGCAGAGGAGCTGTTGTTAAATGCAGGTAATTATCGCGGGGCGGAGCTTGAAAAACGTGGGATTCCATTTCCTGTATTACCCCGGCAAGAAGTTATGGCTTATGCGCTTGAATTAGCTCGGCAAGTAGCTGAAAAACCTAGAATTTCGCTGATCACATTAAAGAATCATTTGGTAACCCCTATTCGGGAACAGCTTCCTGATGTTATAAAGCAGGAGGTTAAAATGCATGAAATGACATTTCATCAAGCAGAGGTCAAGGAGCGGATTAACAGATTATTTGGGAAGTAATAATATATTACGCAACTTGCCCACAGTGGCTGGGAAAGTTGCGTATATTAGCTCAAAGGAAGTTTGTGAGGAGGGCATAATGAATTTAGAAGAGTTTTTTCTTGCACTGCAAGCAAAGGAAATAAGTCCTGAAGACGCAAAAAAAGAACTAAGAAAAATAAAAACAGTGCCGGAACAATCATTAAGTGAAGAATCAAATCAGGAAATAGCGTCCATAGGTGAAGAGAAGCGCTTTATTGACAATAAGGAAGCTGTTGCAATTATCGGGATGTCTGGAAGATATCCTGCAGCGGGCAATTTGGAACAGTATTGGGTTAATTTGGCCAAAGCAAAAAATTCAATTCAAGAAGTTCCCAAATCTCGTTGGGATGTAAATAAATATTACGACCCGCGTCCGTCTCAAAAAGGGAAAGTATATTCCAAATGGATCGGGCTATTGGAGGATATAGAATGCTTTGACCCGTTGTTTTTTAATATTTCCCCAACAGAAGCAGAAGTTATGGATCCCCAACACCGAATTTTTTTAGAGGAAGGCTATAAGGCATTTGAAGATGCAGGCTATAGCCGTCAGTTATTGAACAGCAAAAAATGTGGTGTATACCTGGGAATTATGAACGCCGAGTATGGCATAATGTTGTGGCAAAACCAGGCTTCAACAAATAATATAACAGGTAATAGCTATTCTATCGCAGCAGCCCGTATAGCTTATTTTCTTAATCTAAAAGGACCTGCGATTGCAATCGATACAGCATGTTCTTCATCATTGGTAGCGACACATTTGGCATGTCAGGCTTTATTAAGCCATGATATAGATATGGCCTTGGTTGGAGGTGTAACCTTATACTTGACACAAGAGCCATATATCGGTATGTGTGCGGCAGGGATGTTGTCACCCGACGGACAATGCAAAACTTTTGATCAGAATGCCAATGGTTTTGTTCCGGGAGAGGGCGCAGGAGCATTGGTATTAAAGAGATTAAAAGATGCAGAAGCCGATAATGATCCTATATATGGCGTTATCATCGGTTCAGGTATAAATCAAGATGGAAAGACAAACGGGATTACTGCACCTAGCGCAAATAGCCAGGCTGAACTGGAAAGGGAGATATACAATAAAAATAAAATACATCCGGAAAGCATCAGCTATGTAGAAATGCACGGGACTGGAACAAAGCTGGGAGACCCAATTGAATTAGAGGCGTTATCAACGGTTTTTATGGAAAAAACAACTCATAAGGAATACTGTGGCATAGGCTCTGTAAAAAGCAATATTGGTCATACATCGGCAGCGTCAGGTATTGCCAGTGTTCAAAAAGTATTATTATGCATGAAGTATGGAAAACTTGTGCCAACATTAAATTTTCAAAATCCTAATGAACATTTCAATTTTAAAGAGTCTCCGTTTTATATAAATACCGAATTGCGGCCCTGGAAAGTTAGCCAGGGTATGCCTCGGCGTGCCAGTGTGAGTTCTTTTGGTTTCAGTGGGACAAATGCACATATTGTTATCGAAGAATACATTCCCAAGCTTGCTACAGCCAAAGCACAGATTCCAGTCAATGAAAACACCCCGATCCTGTTTGCTTTATCTGCCAAAAGCGAGCAACAGTTAAGATTCCATGCAAAAAATATGAAAGAATATATTGAATCACATGCAGACCTCAACCTTGTGGATATGGCCTATACGTTGCAAGTGGGACGCGAAGCAATGGAATACCGACTGGCTTTTCTGGCAGATTCAAGAGAGACCTTGCTAAAAGCATTAAAGGATTTCATCAATAACAATTCAACAACAGAAGTACTGACTGCTCAGGTAAAAAAAAGCAAAGATGGAGTGGCTGCCTTTAAAACTGATGAAGATGCCGAAGTTTTGTTCCAAACTTTGATTCAAAAAAGATTATATTATAGAATAGCAGAGCTATGGGTTAAAGGCTTAGCCTTTGATTGGAACAAGCTCTACAGTGGGATCAAACCCAACCGAATCAGCCTGCCTGCTTACCCCTTTTTCAGGGAGCGTTATTGGATTCCCCAGATAAAATATGAAGGTGGCAATAAGAGTCCAATCTTAGCGGAAGATAGTTGGCCTTTTAATACAGAAATAGTTATACATACAAAAGAATGGCATGCAAAAGCGATAGATACCAAGGCTCCCATACAATCAGGTGTAGTAGCTGTTTTAGGCACACCTGCAACCAGGAAGCTTGCCTTTGCATTATTTGAAGATATGGAAGGGCTTCAGGTTATACAGGTTATACATGATGAAATCGGTTCTGACGAAGAAATATTGACCGATTTTTATTCATCTTCGGCAGGTGAATCACTCTATGAACAGTTTAAAGACAAGCTGAAAGGTCGAAAAATACTCGGTGTTATCGATATTACAGCTCATGATAGTGCATATGAACAGTCAACAACGATAGAATCCGGGAAAATAACTTTCCTGCAAAAGCTTATAGAGTATGATAGAAATGAGGGCTATAGACTTTTACAAGCAACGTATAAATTGCATGCCTTTCAATTGGCTGCAGCAACAATACAGGGAGCTCGTACAGCAGGCTTGTATCGAATGTTAGGTGCTGAGTATAAACAAATTCAGGCCATGTCCATGGACAGCGATTGTTCGGTTGAAAATCATATAATATTAACACAGCAAATCCAAACAGAGTTTTTGAATATGGATAAAGTAAATCCAACCGAATGCTGTTATCGGAAAAATGAAAGATATGAACCTTATTTGGCGATTTCACAAACGAACAGTGTAATCCAGGATAAACTTGGTATTCCAGAAAAATATGATGAACATGATGTTGTTCTAATTACAGGCGGAACACGCGGGATTGGTGCTTCTATTGCGGAGCATGTCGTTTCCCAGGGGATTAAAAATCTTGTAATCATGGGAAGAGAAGCCTTGCCGGAACCTTCTGAATGGAATAATATCCTGGATGGAAATGGAAAGCTTGAGATTGAACAAAAACTCAAACGCATGCAATCTCTCATCAACCGGGGAGTAAGAATTCGCTATTACAGAACGCCCTTATCGGATGAAAATGGAATGAAGGCTATGGTACAAGATATTCACCTACATTTAGGCCATATCACAGGTGTGTTCCACTGTGCAGGATTAACCAGCAGGAATCCGGCCTTCTTTAAAAAATCAATAAAAGATTTCGAGGCAGTCTGTGAACCGAAGATGAAAGGACTGGTAATCCTTCACAGAGCGCTTGAAGAAGAACCTTTAGACTTTTTTATTTTGTTCTCCTCCATATCCAGTATTGTACCGACATTATCAACCGGACAAAGTGATTATGCCATGGCCAATGCCTATATGGATTATTTTGCGATGAATCAAGTGGGGGAAGAAAAGCATTATTTTAAGTCCGTTCAATGGCCGGCGTGGAGCGGAACAGGTATGGCAGCGGGAGGGGTACATACGGCGGCTTATAAGGCGGCAGGTCTTACATCCCTTGAAATAAATGATGGATTGGCCCTTTTGGATATGGTTAAAAGGATGCCTCATATTGTAAGTCTTCCTTGTATGGTGGTTCCAGGTGAATTTACGCCGGATCACCTGCTTAAAACGAAGATCATGCCGGGCATGCAAAAATACGGCTTGGAGCTGCAGAGATCATCGGAACAAAAGCCTGAGGCATCACCGGCACAGCAATCCCGGGCAGACCTGCGAACGTGTACCATGCAGTGGCTGAAACAAGTTTTTTGTTCAGAATTAAAATTATCGGCTAATCAGTTGAATGATGAGAAACCGTTTGATGAATATGGGGTTGAATCCATTATTATGGCTCAGCTTGTACAGTTGTTACAAGAAAAGGTCAGTAAAAAAATAGATCCTTCACTCATCCTGGAATATAGCACCATAACCGCGCTCACGGATTATTTTTTGGCTAATCATGCAGAAGACTTGCAAAAAAATCTTGGACATGAAAAAAAGTGCGTTAAAGAGGATTTCCGTATCTCTGTAAACCAGCCGAAAGTGATAAGCGAGCCTAAAAAATCAGAAGAAGATATAGCTATAGTTGGAATATCGTGCCGATTGCCAGGCTCACCTACCAAAGAAGCATACTGGGAGTTGTTGACAACAGGAGTATCTGCGATTGAGCCTGTACCTCCACAGCGCTGGAGCTCTAAAAATAATCGCCAGGATTATGGCGGATGGATAGAGAATATCGATCTGTTTGATCCTCAATTCTTTAATATTAATGAAAATGATGCGGCAATTATGGATCCACAGGCACGGATCATTTTGGAAGAAAGTATGCATGCAATTTATGATGCCGGATATGAACACAAACAATTGTCAGGACAAAAGGTGGGAGTCTATATTGGGGGACGTTATCAGCCTAATACTAATGTAGATGCTATCTTACGGGCTCCCAACCCTGTCCTGGGAATTGGTCAAAACTATTTGGCAGCAAATATTTCGAGATGTTTTAATTTTAAAGGGCCAAGCTTGGTAGTGGATACAGCCTGCTCGTCCGGAATAACCGGCATGCTGCTTGCCTGCGATTCCTTACGGGAAAGGCGAATTGATATGGCGTTGATTGGTGCGGTAAGCTTACTGGTCAATCCTTATGCTCATGACCTTTTTGCCGCTCGTAATATTTTAAGCAGGAATGGCGAATTTCATATCTTTGACAAACGTTCCAACGGGGAAGTGCTTGGGGAAGGAGCCGGGGTTGTCATGATAAAGCGGCTGTGCGACGCCATCAAAGACGGGAACCATATCTATGGCATTATCAAGGCTATAGCAGTGAATAACGACGGACAAACGCTTGGCCCCGGATCGCCCAATATTAATGCCCAGGAGCAAGTGATGCGAGATGCACTGACATTAAGCGGAAAACAACTGGAGGATATAGGGTATATCGAGGTCAATGGGGGTGGCTCTGCCATCGTTGATTCCATTGAAATTAAAGCTCTGAGTAATGTGTATAACCTTGGAAATAAAGCATTAAAGCCATGTGGTATTGGCTCTGTCAAACCCATTATAGGACATCTGCTATTGACTGCCGGGATGGCAGGATTTATACGTTGCGTGTTAAGCGTATATCATAAAAAGATTCCGCCATTTTTATCTACTTTAGACCCATTCAGCAGCTATGATTTTTCCTCATCGCGTATTGAGTTTAACAGGAAAACAATTGATTGGACGGTGGATTATGGGAAGAAACGCATTGCTGCACTGAACTCTTTTCCGGACGGAGGTACTAATTGCCATGTTATTCTAGAAGAATTTGTGTCTGATGGTAATTATCAGCAGAAATATTTCCCCAGGAAAGCCCCGGGTATGGTGAAAAAACGCTTCCCCATATCTTTGCCTGAACTTTCTTCTGATATGGAAAACACGAAGCACAGCCGTGTGGCAATAACAAACATATGGGGGGAATATTATGAAAAAGAAGTATAACTTGACTTTAACCATAGAGCATCCGATAATCAAAAACCATATGGTTTTTGAACAAAATTTACTGCCGGGATTGGCCTATATTGATATGCTGTATCAATTAGCACAAGATGGCTTGGGAATGGATTATGACAAGCATAGTTTGAAGCATTTGACTATTTACAATCCATTGATTGTGGAAAAAGACCGGCCGGTAAGGCTTGAAATCTTGTTTAACAAGGTATCTGATTATTGGAATATCACCGTACAAGGTACGGAAACAGATAGTCATGGTAAATCATTGCCGGAAAAGCTGTATATCACGGCTAAATTTTATGAAGAAAAAATATGTTTTGAGGAACAAATAGATATTGAAGCTATGAAAGAAGCAGTCAGGCGACGTTTGAATTTAGACGTTTTGTATGAAGAAGCGAGGAAACTAGGCTTGGTTCATCAGGGGATGATCAAGGCTAAAGGAAATGTCTATCTGGCAGGCCCCATTTGTTTGGTTGAAGTAAATGTGGATGATGCTTGCCATGATAAAGGTAAAAAAGTCCTTTTCCATCCAGCTCTTATAGATGGTGCTGCAATTGCAGCGGGTGCCATTGAAAACAACACCAATACCGGGAATAATGAAGATCTTTACATACCGTTATATTATGAATCGTTCTCTTGCATAGAACCTTTGGATACCCGTTGCTATGCTGTGGTGAGATCAGAATCACTTAATAAGGTTAACGATGTTCGCACAATGGATATATCATTTTTTACCACAGCCGGAAAACAAGTTGCACAGTTAAAGGGGATAACTGGAAAAAAGATACGGTTTAGAGAACAAATCAAACCGGTAGTCAAAACGGAAAGTGTTTCGTACAATATTCAAGAAAATCCTGTTTTACCTGAAATATCTCCTCAACACCAAATTGAGACAGCATCAAAGCATATGGAAGCCATTTTGCGAAAAATCTTTTCAAGCTACATCAATCAGGCAGCTTCACAGATTGACATAAATAGAAACTTCTTTGAAATCGGTCTGGAATCATCTCAGTTATTGTCTATAGTGAAAGAAATTGAAAACTCTTTTAACCTATCCTTAAGCCCCATATTATTGTTTGAAAACAATAATATAAGAGAGTTAATCGATTCAATAAAAACAAAGGTCGAAGAAAGCGGCTGTTCTCATTATGAACCTGTTAAAAAAACAGACAACAAGTCAGTGTATACGGAAGAAAGCCTGTTATTAAAACAAAAGGGAACAGAATCTCGGGACATCGCTATAATCGGTCTCTCTGGACGTTACCCTGGGGCAAGAAACATCCAGGAGCTATGGAGCACCCTAAAAGAGGGCAGGGATTGTATTGCCGAAATTCCTGAAGACCGCTGGGATCATAGCCTATATTTCGATGAGGATAAGAGCAGAGCGGGAAAGACTTACTGCAGGTGGGGAGGCTTTTTAGATGATGTGGATAATTTTGATCCGCTGTTCTTCAATATCTCACCGCGGGAAGCAGAAATAATGGATCCTATGGATCGACTCTTTTTGGAAACTGTTTGGAATTTGCTTGAAAATGCAGGATATACACGAGAAGCTTTGCAACGCCAATATCAATCCAGCGTTGGGGTTTATGTCGGCGCAATGTATCAGCAATATCATTTTTTAAAAACAGATATTATTAGAGAATCAGCCATTTCTTTATCTTCCTATAGCACTATTGCGAATCGAGTTTCTTACTTTTTTAATCTTCAGGGACCCAGTATAGCTATTGATACTGCTTGTTCTTCTTCTGCCATTGCAATTCATATGGCTTGCGAAAGCTTGACGAATGGAGATTGTAAGCTGGCAATCGCAGGAGGGGTAAATCTCTCAATCCATCCGAAAAAATACCTGGGACTAAGCCTGACTCAAATGATTGGTTCCCATTATAACAGCAGAAGCTTTGGAGACGGGGATGGATTTCTTCCTGCAGAAGGTGTTGGTGCGGTTTTATTAAAACCACTCACTAAAGCAATCAATGACGGGGATTCCATTCTTGCAGTTATTAAATCGACAGCAACTAATCATGGGGGGCACGCCAGTGGATTCAATGTACCCAATCCTAATGCACAAGCACAGTTAATCGAAAACAATTTTATAAAATCCGGGATTGACCCTCGGACTATCAGTTATGTTGAAGCGGCCGCCAATGGATCTGCTTTGGGAGATCCAATTGAAATTGCAGCATTGAATAAAGCCTTTCAGAAATTCACGTGTGATCGGCAGTTTTGTGCAATTGGGTCAGTAAAATCCAATATTGGGCATGCTGAAGCGGCTTCGGGAATCTCCCAGCTTACTAAAGTTATTTTACAATTACAACACAAACAACTGGTTCCATCAATAAAAGCAGAACCTCTGAATTCCAATATATGCTTTCAAAATACCCCTTTTTACTTGCAACAAGAACTTCAAGAATGGAAACGGCCTGTGGTAGAGGTTGATGGAGAAAAATGTGAGTTTCCTCTGCGCACAGCTATTAGTTCGTTTGGGGCAGGAGGATCAAATGCACATTTGATTATCGAAGAATACATCCCTGCTCAAAAAGGGGTGAATAATATCCATTATTCTGCAAGCTTACCCCAGATGGTAGTGTTTTCTGCTAAAAACCAAAATCAATTAGTGTCAGTAATCCAACAAATGCTTGACTTTTTGGAACTTCGAAAGGATATTTCTATATTGGATATTGCTTATACGCTCTTGGCAGGGCGAGAAGCGATGGAGTCCCGTTTGGCAATGGTAGTCAGCAGCCGCGAAGAGTTGATCCAGGGTATGAAGGGGTATCTTGACAAAGAGAAAGAAGCTTGCATACCAACTTTTACAGGAGATATGGAAGAGAACTCGAAAATTAGGGGCCTGTTTTCCGGTAAATTAGGGGAGACACTGGTTCAAAAGCTGTTGGAAGAAAAAGACCTGGAGAAAATCGCCCTCTATTGGACTCAGGGAGGTTATTTTCCACTGGAATCACTTTATGAGGGACAACAAGTCCTCAAGATTCCCTTGCCAACCTATCCTTTTGAGAAACGGCGCTGTTGGATTCAGTCTTCGATGGAATCTGGATTGAATATAGAATCTGATATGTCATTGTATAATAGCACCAGCGCTGCCGAATTACATGCCTCACTGCCAGACCGGGTAATTGTTATTATAACCCGTTTGCTGGGATTGACAGTTAACGAATTTAACACAAATGCATCATTGGATAAGTATGGTATTGATTCAATTGTTTTCATGTCAATTTTCCAACAATTGAAATCTCAGGTAGATTCGTCAATCACTTTTGAAAAATTGCGGGAATGTAAAACAACGCAAGATATTATAAATATCTTACCGACACAGAATTTAGACAAACGTATGTCGTCGGGACAACAAGCCAGGAATTCAGCTCCCGCCACCTGGCCTCAATTTCCCGAGCTTATTCATCTCAATCAGAGTACTGAAGGACGAGCCGTATTTTGGTTTCATGGAGGCTTGGGCGGAGTGGAAATATATCATACAATTGCTCACAAGATTCAACGGCCTTTTTATGGTATTCAAGCGCGAGGGGGGATTGCCAACCGGTCTCCTTTATATGGAATTCAGGCCATGGCCTCTTACTATGTTCATATTATCCAGTCTGTTCAACCGGAGGGACCTTACGATTTAGGTGGATATTCTTTAGGTGGGAATTTGGCATATGAAGTCACGCGTCAGTTGCAAGAGCTGGGACAAATGGTCCATACGATTGTAATGTTGGATTCAATAGATAGTACCGGACTCAAAAAAATAAATTTATGTGAAAAAACTATGATTTTACAAGCAGTTAACACAGCGTTGGTTTCTGCGAATTTAGAAGAACCGGAAAAAATTGCCCAAGTATTGATTCATAAGGATGAAGTAAACCCAAATGTAGATGATGAAGAGTTTTTTAAGCAGGTAATTATGCTTGCCAGGTCACGTGGATTAGACAATACAGAAGCTCAGTTATATGATAAGGTTCAGCAAAATAAAAAAATTCAAGATGCTTACGAAGCGAGTCGTTTTCGCATTTTAGCATTACCTGATTCCAAATCGGTAACTTGTTATTATTTTCGCAATAAGAGTGGATTGCTTTTGGGAGAATTGGAACCCTACTATTCAATCGAAGACGATGATTACACACTGGATCATGTTAATTACTGGGAGGAATGGAAGCAGCAGTTTCCTAATCTTCATATGATGGATGTGGATTCTTCCAATCATATGACGCTCTTGATGGATTCCAAACCACTTGGAGTAATACTTGACTTGTGCGAAAAATTATATTCAGGGAAATAAAAAATTAGAAAGGAGCAGGAGAATGTGCTCTATGAGAAATTACAATCAACCGGAACTGCTCATAACGGGTATAGGTATCACTTCGGCCATTGGGCAAGGGAAAACCGCCTTCGTCTCGGCATTGATGCAAGGACAGCATGCTTTTGGAGTGATGCAGCGTCCTGGCAGGCAGAAAGGAACCTCATTTTTGGGTGCAGAGATTCCTTCATTAGTCTTTTCTGACCGTCTTTCAAAACAATTATTACGTACAGCATCTTTTTGCGGACAGGTGGCCATGAATACTCTCAATGAAGCTTGGGAAGAAGCGAAGCTGGATGACATTGATCCTGGTCGCATCGGGCTGGTGATTGGCGGCTCCAACCTTCAGCAGCGAACATTAGTCAAAACTTATGAGACTTATGCAGAACGAACTCAATTTATACGGCCAGCCTACGGAATATATTTTATGGATACCGATTTATGCGGTATCTGTACAGAGCAATTTGGAATTCAGGGATTCGCGTATACTGTGGGAGGCGCTTCCGCCAGTGGCCAAATGGCAATTATTCAGGCGGCTCAAGCGCTACAGACGGGTCAGATTGATATCTGCATAGCTTTAGGAGCCCTAATGGACCTCTCATACTGGGAATGCCAGGCACTGCGAGCTTTAGGAGCAATGGGGACTGATCGATATGCCAATGAACCTGCAAATGCTTGCCGTCCCTTTGACAAGAATCGGGACGGGTTTATTTACGGAGAGTCTTGCGGTGCGGTTGTGATAGAACGAGCCGATTCTGCCATGAGGCGCCATGTGAGTCCCTACGCAAAAATATCAGGCTGGGCCGTGGGGATGGATAAAAACCGGAATCCAAATCCTTCATATGAAGGAGAGGTGCAGGTAATTAAAAAAGCATTGGAACATGCACAACTATCAGCTAAAGATATTGATTATATCAATCCCCACGGGACAGGGTCGGTGATTGGAGATGAGATAGAATTAAAGGCAATTCGTGATTGCGCGCTCTCACACGCCTATATCAATGCGACCAAGTCGATTACCGGCCATGGTTTGAGTGCGGCAGGGACTGTGGAAGTCATTGCAACTCTTTTACAAATGAAAGAGACACGGCTTCACCCTTCAAGAAACCTGCAAGAACCTATACACCCCTTGTTCAACTGGGTACAGGGTCAATCAGTTTTGCACGCAATTGAAAATGCATTAAGCTTAAGTATGGGGTTTGGTGGAATCAACACTTCAATTTGTTTGAAAAGAGTATAATACTAGAAAAGAGAGAGGCGTTATTGAATCCATTAAAGTAAAAATCATCTTTTAGGTAACAAGCGATTGGTATAAGTCCACGGACTTGCAGACCACAAAATAAATTCAGAGGGTTTGGGGCATTCGCAAATGCCTATAAACTCTATATGTAAAGGAGAACAAAATGAAAAAAGAAGAGATTTTTCAGCTTATCATATGCCACAGTTGTGAGGTAATTCCAGAATTGGAAGGCTATGAATTTAAGCCCAGCGATCGATTGGTGGACCTAGGGGCAAACTCTGTGGACCGGGCTGAGATTATAACGATGACACTGGAGTCTTTGTCCCTACAAATTCCTCGTGTGGAGTTATTTGGAGCAAACAACATAGGAGAATTAGCGGATGTGCTCTACAAGAAATTACAATCAGTCTAAATTCCTCATAATACAAAATATGTGTTACCACGACCACAGTGTTTTAGACGTTTTTCTGCTTTGAAGACTACCGACGGTGGTGTGATATCACATCCTCAGCTTATCTGTATCAGCGGCTCAAAACACTCTTGACATTCAGGGAAAGGCCGACTGGCTCACTTACCAGAAAGGCAGTACAAAGCCGGGCGTTAATGACGAGCACGGCTTTGCTTCCCCGGGTTCAAAGAGCCGGGCATGCTGTACACAAACCCAAAGAGGTATTTACCTCACTGTATCATTTGCTGAATGAAGTAGATGCTGATACAATGCGACAAAGCACTTGAAGCAAACAAGGCTGCCGGTGTAGATGGAGTGAGAAAGAATATGGGTTTTCAATAATGTAGACCACAAGTGGATGATGAAGTACGAACGACGCTATATTATTCATTATATGATTAAATTTTACTAATGTATTGTTTTTAATATAGTATCTAAATGATAGATGCTTGCGATATAATATTTAAATCAATATAGTATAGTAGTAAAATTTAGTTCTTTTGGTGGAGGTAATAACATGAAACTTGATTTAGATACTATTCTTAGGATATTATGAAGAAAAAATTCTATATTTAGCAACAACAAATAATCGATTTCCAGATAATTCAGCTGTTTGTTTTGCATATGATCAAAATCTACATCTTTATTTTGGAAGTTATTCCAATACGTTAAAGTGCATTAACATTAAAAATAATCCTTATGTTGCAATATGTGTTGGAACTTTACAAATTCATGGGTTTGTTAGAATGATTCAATATGGCAGTGAAGAATATAAAAATAAAAGAGAATTTTATGATAAGCACTTTCCTAGGAAATTTGACAAAGCATTTAAGGAACAAGCAGTATTACGGATTTTATCAAGTGAAACAACTGTTAGTAAAATGGCTGAGGAACTTAATGTTCATTATACTACAGTCAAGGACTGGGTAAGATATTACAAAAAGGATGGCAGCAATGCTTTTTCTGGCAGTGGCTACTTGAAACCTGAATATGATGAAATCAGAAAACTTTCCCGTGAATTGGCCGATCTTAAAGAGGAAAACGAAATACTAAAAAAAGCCGCGGCCTACTTTGCGAAAAATCAGAAATAGTAAAGTTCAAGTTTATCTTTGGACATCGCTTCGTATTTCGGATTGCAAAGATGTGTAAGGCCTTAGAAGTATTATGAAGCGGCTATTATGCTTATGCATCCAGAGGTGAGAGTAAACAATCGTAAGCTGATCAAAACAATCAAAGACATTCATGAGAAAAGCCATAGAATCTACGGTGCGCCTCAAATTACTAATAATCTGCCTGCTGACAAAAAGCAAGCAGAGGCCGAGTTGCCAGAATTATGAAATCAAATGGCATCCGGTCAAAAGTAATAAAGAAATACAAGGCGACCACCAACTCTAGCATAATCTGCCAGTTGCTGATAACATACTGAATCAAAACTTCAAAGCAGATAAACCCAATGAAAAATGGGTATCTGACATAACATACATACCAACAAGAGAGGGTTGGCTATACCTTGCAGGAGTAATGGATCTATACAGTCGAGGCTTGGTTGGCTGGGCCATGGATAGCCGTAGGAAAACCGTTCTTGTATCATCTGCTCTCAAGCAAGACATCGGACGAACCGGAGCAAAGGAAGGATTGATAGTACATTCAGACCGAGGAGTACAATATGCTAGCAATGAGTATCAGAAATTACTTAAAAAGCACGGCTTTATCTGCAGTATGAGTAGAAAAGGCAACTGTTACGACAATGCACCAATGGAATCATTCTGGGGTAAACTAAAAATGGAATGGCTTAATGATTATACTTTTAATACTCGCGATGAGGCAAAAAAAGCTGTCTTTGAATATATAGAGCTGTTCTATAACCGTCACAGGACACATTCAACCAATGGTTATGTTCCACCATTCTCAATGGATGGAGCTGCTTAGCAGACATGAGAGAATCGAAGAAAGTTAGGGATTCTAATAAAGTTCAAAAATCTATGGTTTTTTATTAAAAATTTTTTCTACATTTTTATGTTCACACTAAAATCCGAAAGGGGATGCTTATTTACAGCTTCTTTTAGCTGCTGTTGGTCCAAATGAGTATATATTTCAGTAGTAGAAATACTTTCGTGGCCAAGTATCTCTTGCAAGGCTCTGATATCAACGTTTCCGTATTTGTACATCAGGGTTGCCGCAGTATGTCTAAGCTTGTGAGTAGAATAACGCTGAGGATCAAGGCCGGCTTCTTTTATGTATCTTTTTACTATTTTTTGTACGGATTCCTTGCTGATTCGCTGATTTCTCCTGCTTATAAACAAAGCACTTTTGTCTTTGAGACCGTTTACGGGACGTATCTTCATATAGTCTTCAATAGCCTGAAGACATGCTTTATTTAAAGGTATACTGCGTTCTTTACCACCTTTTCCGAATACCGTCAGAGTATTATCCTTGATATTATAAAGATTTATTCCAACCAGTTCTGAAAGACGTATTCCGCAGTTTAAAAAAATTGTAATTATAGCGTAGTCTCTCACTGAATATTCATGATTAGCTTCAGTTACAGAGGTTAAGAGCTTTTTACTCTCATCAAAATTGAGATATCTGGGGAGTCTCTTCAAAATCTTTGGAGATTCCAATTCAATAGTAGGATTAATGTCCAGCAGCTTTGCCTTTGTGGAAAGGTAGTTGAAAAAGGATTTGAGACTGGCAACCTTTCTTGCACGTGCATGAGAGGTATTGTCTCTTTTGTTGCTGACAAAGGACATATATGTATATAAATCACTGAGTGTAACCGTCTTTAAAAGAGGTATATCAATATCTGTGATTTCGATAGTGTCAAATTCGAGATTTTTATCAACTATATTTCTATGTATTTTCAGAAAACGGAAGAATATCCGAAGATCATAAAAATACACCTGAATGGTGTTTATAGATTTACCCTTTATAGTTTGCATGTAGTTCAAGAAATCTCTTAAAACTGCAGGCATTTCAAAATCATAAATATTTTTCATATGTAAGACCCCTATATAATATTAATAGATACAGATACCATATAATTCATATATCCATTAGTATATCACATAAGAAGGGGGTTTTCAGCAATCTTCCTCGTCATATTTGAGGTCTTTATTCATACAATCTTCATAGTCGTGATTGCTGTTCATATCAAATTCGTCAATAGGTACAGGGCCTCGCATAACATATCTTTCAATTTGCAGAACACCGTTTTCGTCTGCACGGACTCTCCAATCAACCATTAATATTTTACCTTCTAAAATTTCTATACCTGTTATACCTTTTGAATGTATGCAGCAGCCGGTATTAAAGTAAGGTAATTCTTTGCTCTTTGGGAATTTTTGTCTGTGAGTGTGTCCGCAAATAAGCATAATTTTATGTTTTTGAATCCACTTTTTATAGTTTCTCTCAATCTTATGTCTCTTAAAATGGTTTCTGGCAGGGCTGGAGGGACTGTGAAAGCCTATAACGTGTATATAACGCCAGAAATAACGTAAAAGGAACATAGAGACAAACCAGAGCTGATCATTCATTAAATCACCCTGATGTCCGTGAACAATAAGTATTTCCTGACCCGTGACTTTATTTTTCAAAACAAGTGCTTCTATGGGTGTCATTCCCTTTAGTAAATCATGAATGTCCTGACTGTAATCGTCGTAATAGCTGTAAAAATTCTTGCTGACGAAGTCCTTGTTTTTTAGATAAATATTATGATTACCATAAAGCATAATAAATCTATTGTCTTCAAAGAATTTTTTAAGCACTATAAAAACGTCACTGTGAGCTAATCTGATATGTCTGAACTTAGTATATTCCCATAATTCATCCCCGTCGCCAGCTTCAACGTATACATATCCGTTGTCAAAATAATAATTCAATGCGTGACGGAAAATATTCTGATTTCTGGCAAACTCATCGGAAATGCTGTCGTCTCCTCTATGGGAATCGCTGAAAAATATATATTTGGAATTATTGTCAAACAGTTGAAGCTTTGCGTTTCTATAAGCTTTCAGCAATCTTTTATCTGTAAACATTCCATCATTCCTTATATTTTGTGTTATTCAATAATATGTGCAGTTACATTACAAGGTTATCCATGAAAAGTATTCCAGAAATGTTTTGAATAATTTTTGCTAAAACTCCATAAATTCTTCGTGTTGGAATTACCAAACTATATTTATAAAAAATGTGATTTAGAAAAGCACTAAAAGGAGGATTTAATGTCAAGCAGCTATACAAAGCTTCTGACAGGCTGTATGTTGAGCGTATTACTCTTTTTTGTTTCAACTGACGTAATAGCATCAAACAGTCGGCCAGAGGCTGCAATAAAAAGTATTGATATAAGAAATACACAGATTTTAGACCCAATTGATTATGACGGATACATTGTAAGAATGGTTGTTGATTATGCAAAGGAATTTGTGGGAGTAAAATATGTTTATGGTGGGACAAATCCCCAAGGCTTTGACTGTTCAGGTTTTATCGGGTATGTTTATAAAAATTTCGGTGTAAAACTGGCCAGGTCTGCGCAAAACATGTACTCCAACGGTAAAAATGTACCTAAAAATGCATTAAAAGCAGGTGATATACTGTTTTTTGATGCTTCAACCAGAAACAGAGCCGGAGCAGTGGATCACGTAGGTATTTATTTGGGCGGTGATGCTTTCATCCACGCCTCCTCTTCAAAAGGTTCCGTCCGTATACAAAAATTATCCCAGTATAAAGGGTTATATATAGGTGCCAAAAGAGTCATTCTCCAATAAATAAAATAGCCTGTATCAATCTGAATTAATTTGATACAGGCTTGTATAATTTATTCAACTTTTCCAAGTAAAAAACTAATAATCAAAATAACAAAAACTATTGCTGTTATAATTACATACGTATAATCTTTTTCTTTCAGGAATGTAAAAATGGATATACCGACTCTGAAAACCGGAGTAATTATTAAAATCAACAATCCCGTAAGAATCACCGCATAAGGTTTTAATACCGCCAAGCCTCTGAAAATATCAACCGGGGACGTTGGAAAGGAGCTTCCGGGATAACCGCTCTTACCCGTTGCAAAAAGGAGTATAAGCCCGAAGCCTATTACTAAAGCACTGACAATTACTCCAATTCTCAGAATTTTGCTTATAAATATCTCGGTGCCTTCAATTTTTGATTTCATAATTTCACCCCTTTAACTATCATTTCTATTGATACATAAAGCAAAACAGGAATAAATACCAGTCTCAGAGTTGAACTTTTTAACCTTTGCATTACTTTTGTACCTATAGAAGCACCTAGGAGAACACCCAATGCTACAGGTGCGGCAATACCGGGATTAATATTACCTCTTGAAAGATAAATCCCTGCGCTGGCGGCAGCGGTAACACCTATCATAAAATTACTTGTTGCCGTTGAAACCTTCATAGGCAGTTTCATAAAAGAGTCCATAGCCATTACTTTGAAAATACCGCTGCCTATACCAAGAAGTCCAGAAATAATTCCTGCTGCATACATCATTCCAAAGCCACCGTAAACTCCTGTCACATTGTACTCCACCGTTTCCGAGAGTACCTTGTCATAATAGGCACCACTAAGTTTCAATTTTTCAGCCAACGGTGAGGGTGAAATATCTTTGGGAAGTTCCTGTTTTCTTTTATTAAACATGCTGATAGCGGAGTATAAAAGCAGTAAGCCAAATATAAGATACAGGTATTTTGTACTGAACAAACCTGCTAAAAAAGCACCTGTAAGAGCTCCTGTTGTTGTAGCAATTTCAAGAAACATTCCAACTCTTACATTAGTTATTCTGTCTTTAAGATATGCAATAGCAGAACCGCTTGAAGTAGCTATAACCGAAATTATACTTGCACCGATTGCATATTTAATATCAATGCCTAGCATAAGAGTGAGTGCGGGGGTTATAATTATTCCACCCCCAAGCCCAAGGAGCGAGCCCAGAAAACCCGCCAATACTGATATGAATAATATAATGACTTTAGTTGTTATCATGTCAAAACCACCTTAGAATTTATTGGTAATATCCAAATAACATTATAGCAAATATATTTTACAATTATGTTAATTCTGATGTATTTAATTAAGCTAACGATAGATATTGTTATACTACAGCCTGATAAGATATAATATAAGTATAATTATGTAATATATGGTATGTTGTGAAATTAAGGTTAAGAAAACTATATTTATAGGGAGGATGTAAACATGAGGAGTTTACCACTGATTTTTAACAGTGAACTTAATTGTATTTCAAGTCCTATAATCTCACTTATGGCATCAAAAAAACTGGAGTATAGACTAGCGTTTGCATACATTTGGGGTTTTACGTTCTCTGATGAAAATCCGAGTTTTCCCGGAGCATTGGGTCCAAGAATCGAAGAAGGCTTCAATAATATATTTGACTGTCTGGCTGATTTTTACAATGTGGAGATTAACAGACACTACGAAATTACCACAGAGGAAATTTATGAGTTAATCAAAGAAGAAACATCCAAAGGCATGCCCGTAATTATTTTTACAGATATGTATAATTGTGTATGGACTAATGTGTTCAAGAAAGTACATATAAATCATTCATGTACTATAGTAGATTTGGATGAAAAAGGAAATCTGTTTTGTGTTGATTCAGCGCCACCATGTAATGGGGCCATTATGAAAATTGAAGACTTTTATGAAAGTTGTAAGGGTTGCATAACTATAAATTTAGATAAGTATATAAACACTGATGTTGACTGGAGAGCAATTCTGCATAATGGAGTAAGCCGAGCAAATAAAAATAACACTTTTTCCTCATTATCAAAATTTGTAAACAGTTTTAATAATTACTTTGATGTAGAAGCAGAAATAAAAACCGCTCATGGACATGAAGCACGTGCGTCTTATATAATATGGAGGCTTTTGAGAATATCCGGTGGGCGAGCACTTTTCAGTTTATTTTTAGAGCATTTAGGTGAGAGATATAATAATACTGAGTTACTCAATATATCAAAAGAATTTAAAAATATAAGTAATAAATGGAAAATTAATCAAGCACTTGTTTTGAGATATATGAACAATCCTCAGGATAAAGATATCCTTAATAGATTATCAAATAACTTTTCATTTATTTTAGAATCTGAAGTAAAAATGGCAGAAGTGTTATCCCAAATATAGTATATAGCAATTTATATAAAAATTTTTACAAAATTGTTGCATTTTTTTGTACAACCTTATGCAAAATTATTTTAATAATGTATTAATTTGGTATAATTGTAGTAGAGGACTCGTTTTACCATATTAAGGGTATAAAGGGCTCTGGATACATTTAATCCATATCAAAATAATTTTTAGGGGGAGTTAAAAAATGTCAAGAGTTACAAAAGGAAGGAAAAAGCGACTGTCGATCTTGCTGGCTATTGCGCTTTTAGCTGGACAGATTTTTTCGGCAGTTTCGGTATCGGCGGAAGCTCCGCCAGCTACGTTTACTCCGGCTGAGGGCTGGGAAAACTACAACTATTTCAACTTTGCAGAAGCACTACAGAAATCACTTTATTTTTACGATGCAGAGAAATGCGGCGAAGCAGCCGGTTATGACAAAGGAGGAAAGCTTGAATGGAGGGGTTCATGCCATGAAGCAGATGCAAAGATACCCTTGAAGTACACTAACCTGTCCGCTGCTTTTTTAGAAAAGTATAAAGGTTTAATTGATCCTGACGGAGACGGTACAGTAGATGTACACGGAGGCTTCCACGATGCAGGAGACCATGTCCGCTTCGGTCTTCCACAGAGCTATACCGCCGGTACCCTTGGCTGGGGCTTCTATGAATTCAGGGATTCCTACAAGGCAATAGGCGAAGAAGAACATATAATTGATATTTTGAAATACTTTACCGATACCTTCTTGCGCTGTTCCTATCTTGATAAGGATGGAAATCTAATTGCATTTTGCTATATGGTAGGAGAAGGTGACGTTGACCACTGTTACTGGGGCCCGCCGGAACTTTATCCCGAAGAGTATCAGAAGACCAGACCTGCTGATTTTGCAACTGCAGAAACTCCGGGAAGTGATGTATGTGCCAGTACTGCCGCAGCACTTTGTACATCATATCTGAACTTTAAAGATTCAGAGCCTGAATATGCAGAAAAGTGCTTGAAGGTTGCAAAAGCCATGTATGAATTTGCTAAAAAATACAGAGGCAAGGCCGCTGGTGATGGCTACTATACTTCTGATTATGATGAAGACGAGCTGGCATGGGCTGCTGTATGGCTTTATCAGTGTACAGGAAATATGGATTACATAAAAGATATTGATTCAGTTGATGAAAAGGGAAACTATACAGGGTATATGAAGAGAATTATACCTGAAACCTATAATACCAATACCTGGTATAATTCATGGACTCATTGCTGGGATGCAGTATGGGCAGGAACCTTCTTAAAGCTCAATGAATTGTTACCCGACAATGAATTATTCAACTTTATTGCAAGCTGGAACGTAGAATATTTGTCCGGCGGTGATGCAAAGCATAAAGATCCAAATGACCATAACTATTATAAAACATCACCTGCCGGATATACCATGATAAACGGCTGGGGTTCTGCTCGTTACAATACTGCTGCACAGTTATGTGCTCTTGTTTATATGAAGCATCATCCTGAAAGAACTGATTTCGGTGAATGGGCAAAGAAGGAGATGGAATACCTTATGGGAAGAAATCCTATGGGATATTCATATATAGTAGGCTACGGCTATGAACAGGGACTTCCTTTTGCACATCATCCACATCACAGAGCAGCACATGGCTCAAAAACCAACAGTATGAATGACCCTGTGGAACACAGACATATATTGTGGGGCGCTTTGTCAGGGGGGCCGGATTCAAGTGATTATCATATAGATTCAACTACCGAGTATGCTTACAATGAAGTTGCAGTTGACTATAATGCTGCTTTTGTTGGCGCTTTAGCCGGATTGTATAAATACTACGGACAGGGACAAAAACCAATAGCCAACTTCCCGCCAAAGGAACCAAGAACTGATGATTACTACTGTGAAGCTCGTGTAGCAAGAGAAACTACTGACAGTACACAGGTAGTTTTAAAAATTCATAATGAATCCAGTCAACCACCTCATTACGAAACAGGCATGAAGGCAAGATATTACTTTAACATTAAAGAATTGTTAAAAAGTGGACAAGATATAGACGATGTAATATTTTCAATAGAGTATGATGAGCAGATTTCCATGCAGCAGGATCCTATCAAGCTCACAGGGCCTTTCAAATGGGATGAAGCAGGAACATACTATTATGAATTTGATTGGAGCGGAAGTAAAATATATGGAGACAGAGAACTTCAAATATCTTTCCGTGCAAAGCAGGATCCAAATTATCTGACCCATTGGGATTCTTCAAACGACTACAGTAAGAAAAACCTGACAACCACGTATGCAGTAACAAAGAATATACCTGTATACTTGGACGGGACTCTGGTATATGGAGAAGAAGCTCCAAAGCTTGATCCGTCTACCGACCCTGAAGATCCCGATAATACACCGCCATCAATAAGTGTCTCCTACAAGTGCGGTACTGCAGATGTGATGAAAAATACCATAAGGTCTTCAATCAATATAAAGAATACCGGAACAGTTCCCATAAATCTGTCTGATATAAAGCTTCGTTATTGGTTTACAAATGACGGGAACCAGCAGAACTCCTTTACATGTGAATACGCAGCGTTGGGAAGCGGCAATGTCACAGGTAATTTCTCCAATATAAGCAGTCCTGTTCCGGGTGCCGACACCTATTGTGAAATCGGTTTTACAAGTGCAGCCGGAAAGCTCTCACCGGGAGGAAGTACCGGGGCTATACCATTCAGAATAGAGGGCGCGTCAGATTATGACAAGACAAACGACTATTCATATGATTCAAAAATGACTGAACTTGGCGATAATACAAAAATGACAGGTTACATAAAGGGTGAACTCAAGTACGGAGTTGAACCTGTGGTTGTTAATATCAAGCTCGGAGATGTAGACGGCAGTGGAACTATAGATTCTATAGATTTTGCATTAATGAAAAAACATATTCTTGGTTCTACGCAATTGGACTCAGAGAGCAAAATCAGAGCGGACGTAAATAAAGATAATGAAGTTAATTCAATTGACCTTGCATTACTCAAAAAGTATCTTCTGGGAACAATATCTTCATTCTCGTAGAAGACTAACATCTGTGATAACTCAAAATTATTTGAATCTAAAATAATCTATAAAGACCGTACTCTTATTCAAATTGAATGTATGTAAACTAGAGAGTACGGTCTTTTGTAAAATCATGTTTCTGAAAAAATTTTACATCTTTAATTTTTCTTATAATAAATTCTCAAGAGGGAGGTATTAAGCTTGAACAGATTTATAAAGGCTAGAAAAGTTTTAAATCGGAAAAGTATTGCAGCAATGCTTTTGAGTGTTAGCATGATTGCTGGACAATTTCTATTATCGAGTAATGCATTAGCAATGGAAAATACTGATTCTAATTCAGGTACTACTTCAACAGCAGAATCAAAATTCACTCCTAAAGAAGGATGGGAAGATTATAACTACTTTAATTTTGCTGAAGCATTGCAAAAATCAATTTACTTCTACGATGCAGAAAAATGCGGACCAGGGGTTTCAGGAGGTAAAATTGAATGGAGAGGCGATTGCCATGTGGGAGATTGCAATATTCCCCTTAAAAACACTTCTCTTTCCGCTGAATTCATAGAAAAGTATAGAAAAATACTCGACCCTGATGGGGATGGAACAGTAGATGTACATGGTGGATTCCATGATGCTGGAGACCATGTACGGTTTGGACTTCCTCAGAGCTATACAGCAGGTACTCTTGGATGGAGTTTCTATGAATTTAGAGATGCCTTCAAGAAATCAGGGCAAGAAGAACATATGATTGATATTTTAAAGACCTTTACTGATACCTTTTTACGTTGCTCCTATCTGGATGAAAATGGAGATTTGATTGCTTTCTGTTACATGGTTGGTGAAGGGGATTTAGATCACTCCTATTGGGGACCACCTGAATTATATCCCGATAATATACCAAGACCAGCAGATTTTGCCACTGCTGAAACTCCTGGTAGTGATGTTTGTGGTAGTACTGCTGCAGCACTTGCCACATCTTATTTGAATTTTAAGGATGACGAGCCTGATTATGCGAAAAAGTGTTTGACTGTTGCAAAGGCTATGTATAAATTCGCAAAGGAAAACAGAGGAATGTCTAATGGTGATGGTTACTATACATCAGCATATGACGATGATGAAATGGCTTGGGCTGCAGTATGGTTATATACTTGCACTGGTAATATGGACTATATAAATGATATTATGTCAGTATCAGAAGACGGTAAATATTATACTGGATATATGAAAAAAATTATACCAGATACCTTTAACACAAATATGTGGTTCAACACATGGACTCATTGTTGGGATGCAGTATGGGGAGGAGTGTTCGTAGAGCTGAATGCTTTATTCCCAGACAATAAGTTATATGACTACATTGCTCGTTGGAATACAGAGTATTTGTCTGGTGGTATGGCGAAGCATAAGGAAGCCAACGATAATGGCTATACTTCAACATCACCTGCAGGATATACGATGATAAATGGATGGGGATCAGCTCGTTACAATACGGCTGCTCAATTATGCGCACTTGTATATATGGAACACCACCCTGATAGAACAGATTTTGGAGCATGGGCAAAGAATCAGATGGAATACCTTATGGGAAGAAATCCAATGGGGTACTCATACATAGTTGGGTACGGCTATGAACATGGCTTGCCTTCTGCAAAACATCCGCATCACAGGGCGGCTCATGGATCAAAAACATTGAGTATGAATGACCCGCCAGAACACAGGCATATTATATGGGGTGCTCTTGTTGGCGGGCCTGATAAGGAGGATTACCATCAGGATGTAACAACTGATTTCGTTTACAATGAGGTTGCTGTTGACTATAATGCTGCATTTGTAGGTGCTTGTGCGGGATTATATAAATACTACGGTGAGGGACAGCAGGTAATACCTAATTTTCCACCAAAAGAACCAAAGACTGACGATTACTATTGCGAGGCACGTATAGAAAGAGAGATTAAGGAAAGCTCACAGGTAGTTATTAAATTACACAATGAGTCAAGCCAGCCTCCACATTATGAAACAGGTATGAAAGCAAGATATTTCTTTAATATTAGTGAACTGCTTGCATGCGGACAGTCCATAAAGGATGTTGAAATGACTATTGCTTATGATGAACAGATTTCACTGCAGCAGGAACCTATTACCTATAGAGGTCCAATAAAGTGGGATGATGCTGGAACCTATTATTATGAATTTGATTGGAGCGGCAGAGAAATATATGGGGATAGAGAGTTGGCATTTACGTTAACAGCAAAACAGGATTCAAATTATATGACACATTGGAACCCAACTAATGACTGGAGCAGAAAGAATCTTACCAGTGATTATGTGTTAACTAAAAATGTTCCCGTATACATGAATGGCGTTCTAGTATATGGGGAGGAAGCTCCAAAACTTACTCCAACAAATCCTGATGATAACCCAGATACTACACCGCCTTCAATAAAGGTTCAGTATAAGTATGGCGCAGCTCACAACCTAACAAATACATTAAGGTCTACAGTTAATATAGTAAATAATGGAACTGTTCCTGTAAATTTATCAGACATAAAGCTACGCTATTGGTTTACATGTGATGGTAGTGAGCAGAATACATTTGCATGTGAATATGCACCTTGCGGTGCTGAAAATGTAACGGGTAATTGCTACAAAGTAGACAATGCTGTGGGGGGTGCCGATACATATTGTGAGATTTCATTTAAAGATGCTGCAGGCAAACTTGTACCAGGCGCAAGCACAGGAGATATACCTTTTAGGATAGATGGCTCGTCCGATTATGACCATACAAATGATTATTCATGTAATCCTAAAATGGAAAGTGCTTATGGGGATAATGAAAAAATCACTGCTTATATCAAGGGTGAACTCAAGTACGGAGTTGAACCTGTGGTTGTTAATATCAAGCTCGGAGATGTAGATGGTAGTGGTACTGTAGATGCTATTGACTTTGCATTACTGAAAAAATTTCTCTTAGGTTCTTTACAATTGGATTCAGAGAGCAAAATCAGAGCAGATGTAAATAAGGATGATTCAGTTAATGCAATAGACCTTGCATTACTCAAAAAGTATATCCTTGGAACAGCATCTGAATTTTAGTTAATTAAGTAAAGCTCCTTATTGATTTCCTGGTTGCACACGACAAGGGCCGAAAAATTAATTTTTGGCCCTTGTCTTTTATACTAAACAGTTTGACATCAATACTAGGCCTAAAATTATAGGAGGTTATAATTATGAGAAAAAAATTGTCAACTATAGCGGGAATACTGATTTTTTCTTTACTTACAACAAATTTGGTGGGGTTCAGTACTAAGGCCTTTGCTGCTGAAACACCTGACTCATCAGAATATAAACAGTATGAAATGCCAATTGTTACAATAAATACTGACTCAGATAGTAAAATTGATTCTAAAGAGGTTTACACTAATGCAAAAATAAGCCTGATTAATAGTGACGGTAAATATGAAATGTCTGACATAGCTACATCAGTAAAGCTGCGTGGAAACAGTTCTATGTATGCCGAAAAGAAGAGCTACAAAATAAAATTTGAAGAGAAGCAAAATCTTCTGAATATAGGTGATGGAAAAGCTAAGACGTGGTGTTTGATTTCAAACTGTTATGATGGGTCTCTTTTAAGAAATCTTACCGTATATCATTTTGCTGAAGTACTGGACGGTATTTCATATTCACCCAACTGTCGTTCTATAGAACTTTATGTAAATAAAAAATATCAAGGTGTATATCTGTTATGTGAAGATGTTAACATAAATAAGAACCGTGTGGCAATTTCTGAAGAACCGGATAAAGTTGAAAATAACGGTTATCTTGTTGAAATGAGCAGATACGCCGAAGATAATAAGTTCGACATTGATACGGCCACCTACGAAGTGAAAAGTGATTTATCCAAAACACAATCAATAAAAAATCAACAGATTAATTACATTTCAAAGTACATTGAAAAGGCTTACAATGCATTAAAAAGCGGCAACGAAAAGGATTTGAGAAAATACATAGACCTTGATTCTTTAGTGGACATATATATAGGCAATGAAATTGTAAATAATGTTGATGCAGGCTGGGATAGCTTCTATGTCTACAAAGACGCCGGAGGAAAGCTCTGTTTTGGCCCAATGTGGGATTTTGATTTGGCAATGGGTAATGCAAACTGTGTAATGGGGTTTGAAGCATGGTCAGGCTTTAATCCATATAACGTCCTCAATGTAAATGCAAATTCCAATCCATGGTTCTGCCATGCACTTTCAAAGAGCTGGTTCCGTGATTTAGTAAAAAAACGCTGGAATAAGCTGCAAGGTCAAATTAATGCCTTGCCTAAATCGGTTATAAAAGAAGCTCAAACAAATTACAAGTCTTATTGCAGAAACTTCGAAAAATGGGATGTATTAGGTAAACAGGTGTACATTGAGCCTGCCGAAATATCGGCGCTTACAACCTTCAAAATGCATTATAACTATCTTAGCAGTTGGTTGAACAAGCGTATAAAATGGTTGACCGGATATATAAACAGCAAGGATTTTAAAAATGGGATATTTGTAAACTACAAGGGAAAGCAATTAACCGCAAACTCAAATTTACTTGAGATAAGCCCAATTCTGGCTCTGTCAAATACATCGGATGTAGATTTAACCTATAAAATGCTACCTGACATAGGGCTGGCTGTCTCAATTAAAAATGCAGGAGCCCAAAGCTGGAATACTCAAATAGCTGCATCCGGCTTTATGCTGGAAAAAGGTGCGGAATACGTACTTTCTTTTGATTACAGTTGCAGTGAACCCCGTCAGATGCCAATATGTATTCAGCAGAATTATTCACCATGGACTCCATACTATTCAGGTGAGTTAAAAGCCACAAAGGAGCCACAACATTACGAGACAGTTATAAAAGCACCTGCCGCAGACTCCAACTGTGCTCTTACAATAAGCCTTGGGGGAAATACATTTAACGGTACAGATGTTACCATAAATAATATGAGTTTTGTGAGAAAAAGCAAGTAAATATCCATTGGTAATGAGCTGAACAGAGAAATGCTTAAATTTTTACATTTAAGAGTTCTCTGTTTATTTTTTGCCATAGGTAAAAATAAAATTACAAAAAATGTTAAAAAGTAATTGACATACTTTTGACCACATGTTACCATTTGGATAACTTATAAAACATATTGGATTACTTGGGTATAATTTTAATCATTTTAAGCTTATCTGGTTTGCCTAATCCATCAAATAATTTTTTAAGCGAATGCATACTATGTATATATGTAAACTATTATTTAAATGAAGGAGTGATTTGTATTGAAAAATAAAATTAATAGATTAAGTGTGATTACTATGTGCATACTGCTTTTAATTTCAGCATTGACGGGGTGCGGTAGTACCAAAAATGTACAAAACAGTACCATAACCCTATTAAATGTTTCATATGACCCCACAAGGGAGCTTTATCAGGAATACAATGAAGCATTTGTAAAACATTGGAAGGAAAAAACAGGACAAACTGTGACCGTCCAGCAGTCACATGGCGGTTCAGGAAGCCAGACAAGAACCGTAATAGACGGAAATGAGGCGGATGTAGTTACATTGGCATTGGCGTACGATATCAATTCAATCAATAAAAATAAAGAGTTGATTAACAAGGAATGGCAAAAACGTTTAGCTGATAATTCAACCCCTTATACCTCAACCATAGTATTTCTTGTAAGAAAAGGCAATCCAAAGAATATAAAAGATTGGGATGACCTTGTTAAACCGGGAATACAGGTAATAACTCCAAATCCCAAAACCTCCGGCGGTGCTCGCTGGAACTATCTTGCAGCGTGGGGTTATGCTCTGAAAAAAAATAATAATGACAGTGAAAAAGCCAAAAATTTTGTTCAACAGCTTTATGAGAATGTCCCTGTTCTGGACTCAGGAGCCAGAGGAGCAACAACAACATTTGTAGAACGTGGTTTGGGTGACGTCCTTATAGCATGGGAGAATGAAGCCTTTCTTTCCATAAATGAGCTTGGAAAGGATAAATTTGAGATTGTTATACCGTCAATGAGCATATTAGCTGAACCTCCGGTTTCTGTGGTTGATTCTGTTGTTGATAAAAAAGGTACAAGAAAGGTTGCCGAGGCATATCTTCAATATCTTTACAGTGACGAGGGTCAGGAGATAGCAGCAAAAAATTATTACAGACCAAGAAATCAGAACATTGAAAAGAAATATGCGGCACAATTCCCCAAAATCAATCTTTTTACCATTGATGAAGTTTTCGGAGGCTGGAGCAAAGCGCAGCAGGAACATTTCAGCGATGGAGGAGTATTTGACCAAATATACATAAAAAAATAACTAAGAACTGGAGGTGAAATTATGAATCTGACAATAAAGACGTTAAAAATTAAACAACAAAGTGTTATACCTGGCTTTGGAATTACCATGGGAATTTCACTTCTGTACATAACTCTTTTGGTTCTGATACCAATATCAATGGTATTTATCAAAAGCTCAAGTCTGGGTCTTAAAAATTTTTTGGATATAGCATTAAGCACCAGAGTAACGGCGTCATTGAAAATATCTTTCGGGACTTCATTACTTGCAGCTGCAATAAATACTGTATTCGGACTTCTTTTGGCATGGGTTCTGCAGAGATATTCCTTTCCTTTCAAGAAGATTATAGACGGGTTGATTGACCTGCCATTTGCATTGCCTACAGCAGTTGCCGGTATATCACTTACAACTCTTTATGCACCAAATGGATGGATAGGAAGGTTTCTGGAGCCATTAGGCATTAAAGTATCTTATACGCCTTTGGGAATAACTGTGGCATTGATTTTTATCAGTTTTCCTTTTGTAGTCAGAACCGTTCAGCCGGTTCTTCAAAGTATAGACAGAGAGGTGGAGGAGGCGGCAGCCTGTCTCGGAGCAAGCAGATTCCAAACCTTTTGCAAAATAATTATTCCGGAACTTTTTCCTTCTATCATTACAGGTTTTGCCCTATCCTTTGCAAGAGCCTTGGGAGAGTATGGCTCAGTAGTATTCATATCAGGGAATATGCCTATGAGAACAGAAATAACACCACTTTTGATAAGGACAAAGCTGGAACAATATGATTATGCGGGTGGGACAGCCGTTGCGGCAATTATGCTCATAATATCGTTTGTAATGCTGTTAGCCATAAATCTCTTTCAGTGGTGGGCAGTCAACAGACATAAATTTATACTTCAATAAAGGAGGACACAATGGCAGGAAGCTTACCTTTGAACAATAAGACTCTCAATACATATCAGAAAAGGACTACAAAGAATTCCTCCGGTGCTGTAAAAATAGTACTTACTGTAATGGCTTTACTCTTCTTTATACTAATGCTCTTTGTTCCGCTTATATCGGTATTTGTAAAAGCCTTCCAGCAGGGAGTCAAGGTTTATATTGCAGCCGTGACTGATTCTGTAGCACTTGAAGCAATTAAACTGACATTACTGACAATTATTATAGTGGTTCCAATAAATACTTTGTTTGGGTTGGTAGCAGCATGGGCTGTTTCCAAGTTCAGATTCAGGGGCAAAAACCTTCTCATAACAGTTATAGATTTACCTTTTGCGATTTCTCCGGTGGTGGCAGGCCTGATTTTTGTTTTGCTTTTTAGTACAAGTCATGGAATTCTGGCTCCCGTTCTAAATAAATTTGGACTCAAAATAATTTTTGCCCCTCCCGGGATAATTCTTGCTACATTATTTGTAACTCTGCCTTTTGTAGCCAGAGAACTTATTCCTCTTATGGAAGCACAGGGAACCTCTGAAGAAGAAGCTGCCCTGACCTTGGGAGCAAGTGGCTTTAAAACTTTTGCGCTTATTACACTTCCAAATGTAAAGTGGGCATTGACCTACGGTATCATGCTTACGGCGGCAAGGGCAGCAGGAGAATTTGGTGCAGTATCTGTGGTGTCAGGACATATCAGAGGATTAACAAACACCGTCCCCCTTCACGTTGAGATTCTGTACAATGAATACAAGTTTTCGGCTGCATTTGCAGTAGCTTCACTTTTGACAGTAATTGCAATCATTAATCTCGTAATTAAAAATATCGCAGATTGGAAAATCAAACAGCAGGAAAAATAAAAGAGTTGCAAATCTAAATTTACAATTAATCGGAGTGAATAATATGAGTATAGAAATAACAAGTATTTCAAAGACATTTGAATCCTTCAAAGCTCTTTCTGATATAAATCTCAAAATTAATACCGGGGAGCTTGTGGCTTTGCTTGGCCCTTCAGGTTCAGGGAAAACAACGCTTCTCAGAATTATTGCCGGACTTGAAACAGCTGACAGCGGCAGTATTATGTTTGATGGAGAAGATAATACCGGAAAAAGTACACAGGATAGGAAAGTGGGCTTTGTTTTTCAGCACTATGCATTGTTTAAACATATGACAGTATTTGAGAATATAGCCTTCGGACTTAAAGTAAGACCGTCTAAACTCAGGCCTTCAAAAGAGGTTATAGAAAAAAAGGTTAATGAGCTATTGTCACTGGTAAAAATGGAGGAACTGGCAAAGCGTTATCCCAGTCAGCTATCGGGAGGACAGCGTCAAAGAATAGCACTTGCAAGAGCGTTGGCTGTTGAGCCTAGAGTACTTTTGCTGGATGAACCTTTTGGTGCGTTGGATGCAAAGGTGCGGAAAGACCTTAGAAGATGGCTCAGGAAGCTTCATGATGAATATCCGATTACCAGTGTATTTGTTACACATGACCAAGAGGAAGCCCTTGATGTAGCTGACAGGATTGTAATTCTAAATCAGGGAAAAATCGAACAAATGGGTACGCCGGAAGAAGTATACGATAATCCGACAAATCCCTTTGTCTATAACTTTCTGGGAAATGTAAACCTGTTTCACGGGAGGGTGCACAACGGGATAATTGAGCTTGGGAGCCTGAAGCTGGATTCTCCTGAACATTCGGAAGCCGTTGACAGGAAAATCATTAGTTATATTCGCCCTCACGATATCGAAATAAGTCTGGAGCAATATGAAAATGAATTCGTTGCAGCCGAGGTTATTTTTATAAGAGCGGTTGGGCCTATTGTAAACCTCGAAATGAAAAGAATTGATAGCGGAGAATACATAGAAGCTGAAATCAGCAAAGATATTTATAAAAAACTTGCACTAAAGGAAAGACAGACTGTATTTGTCAAGCCAAAGGATTTTAAAGTATTTATTCCTGAAGATTATATGATATAAAAGTTTTGGATACTTTTGCCTATAGTGGGAAAAAGTTAGGATGTGATTTAATGATTGATAATGATATTTTCAGCAGGTTAAGTCCGGAATCAAAAATGATATTCAGTTTAATTCTACACAACCGGGCATCAACCAAAGGCACTCTGTCAGAACTATCTGGCATAAAACTCACAAGCCTTAATCGAATGATGCAGCCTCTGGAGGAAATGGAACTGCTGGTGGAATCAGAAACCGGAGAATCAACTGGAGGCAGGAAACCGATTTTATATGATGTAAATCCTTTAGGTTACTACATAGTCGGAATAGACATTTCCAGAACGTATACTCAGATTGTTTTAACTAACCTTAAAATGAAACCTATTAAAAAGTACAGATTTGATATGGACAGTAAATCAACTCCCAAAATTGTACTTAGCAAAATACTAAGCTGGATAAAGGAAGTCAAAGATAAACTGAAAGAAGAAAACGGCACTATTATAGGTGTTGGCATAGGTACAGTAGGTCCTATTGATAAAAAAAGAGGAATGGTACTAAATCCGGAAAACTTTGTAGCGCCCGGTTGGGAAAATATACCCTTGAAATCAATATTTGAAAAAAGGCTCGGAGTTCAGGTTGTAGTAGACAATGGGGCAAATGCGGCAGTACTTGCTGAAGCCAAATTTGGAATTGCAAAAGAAATAAAAAATGTAATTTATATTAATTGCGGTATAGGGTTACGTATGGGTGTTATTGCATCAGGAAGGTTTGTAAGAAATATTAATGATGCAGAAGATGCCTTTGCACATATGGTTGTGAATGTTAATGGCATGAAATGCTCCTGCGGAAACAAAGGCTGTATTGAGACTTATTCATCTATCTATTCTATAGTTGAAAGATTCAAAGAACTAAATGAGAAATCTGACCCCGGAGCCATAACCAATGAAGTTTCTTATGTTGAAATCTGTAAAGCTGCAGAAATGATGAAGACTCCGGCACAAGATGTTATAACATATGCAGCGGAGTACATGGGAGAAGGCCTTGCCAATCTTATAAAGCTGCTGAACCCCGGTATTGTAATTTTAAGCGGGCCTCTTATCAGAAATTCTCAGCTTTTTTATGATATATGCACAGATATGGCTTTTACAAAAAGTCACTTGCAAAAAGACGGAAGGGTTGTTTTCAACAGAGGAGGGCGATTTAATGAAATTGCCATTGCTATTGGGGCCAGTGCCCTTGTATTGGAAAAATTTTTGGGTAATGAGCTTTAGTAATAATTCATAAAAGGAGAAGTAAAAATGAGAGAACTAGATTTAAAAGCATTAAACTCTGAAAAGAAGAATGGGGCAGAGGCTATCAGTTATATTCTGGAAACAATGGGGCCTTCCAATATAGCACTGGCTTCCAGCATGTCCATAGAGGATCAGGTACTTACACATATGATTTTAAATGTTAACCCCAAGGCGAGGATATTTTTCATTGATACGGGAAGACATTTTCAAAAAACCTATGACCTGATGGAAGAAACAATGCGCTCTTATAAATTTACCTACGAAGTATATGCTCCTGAAAGGGAAGATATCGAAGAAGCTGTTTCAAAGCTAGGCCCGAATTTTTTCTATGAAAGTGTGGATTCCAGAAAAAAATGCTGTGAAATCAGAAAGGTCAAACCTCTTAAAAGAGTACTCAGCACTGTGGACGGATGGATTTGTGGTCTGAGAAGAGAACAATCGCCTACCAGACAAGACGTGGAAATATTTGAGTGGGATAACGGCAATTCTATTTACAAAATTAACCCAATAGTATTTTGGTCAGAAGAAGATGTATGGGAATATATAAAAGCTCATAACATTCCTTACAGTAATTTGTACCGGAACGGATTCCGAAGTATCGGATGTCAGCCCTGTACCAGAGCCGTACAACCCGGGGCAGATATACGAAGCGGAAGATGGTGGTGGGAGGATCCTGATAAAAAAGAGTGCGGTCTCCATTTGGGAACAGCACATTCTGCAAATCATTAGAGAAGTTTAATAATATTCATTATATGGAGGTTGGTTATGAATCACTTGGATAAATTGGAGGCACAGAGTGTTTACATACTGAGAGAAGCATATAGAGAATTTAAAAACATATGTATGCTCTGGTCTATAGGAAAGGATAGTACTGTTCTTTTATGGCTGGCAAGAAAAGCATTTTTTGGACATGTACCTATGCCCCTTGTACATATTGATACACATTATAAGATTCCTGAAATGATAAAATACAGAGACGATTTGGCGTTAAAGTGGAAACTTACCATGGTTTATGGGGAAAACAGTGAAGCACTGGCACAGAAAAAAACCTTTCCGGACGGAAATGCAGACCGTATAAGCTGCTGCCAACAGCTTAAATCAGAAGCATTAAAAAATACACTGTCAGGTGAATGGAACAGATATTCTTTAGACCACGCCAAGGGCAAATATGTTCTGGATTCAAAGAGAGAGCAATATACAGGAGTTATTGTAGGTGTAAGGGCGGACGAAGAAGGCAGCCGCTCAAAAGAAAGATATTTTTCACCAAGAGACAAGGAAAACGACTGGGATGTGGGAGATCAACCGCCGGAATTCTGGAATCAGTTTAAAACGGATTTTGCTCCGGGAACACATATCAGAATACATCCTCTATTGGATTGGACGGAACTGAATATTTGGGAATACATAGAAAGGGAGAATATTCCCATTACATCGCTATATTTCGATCAGGGCAGCGGAAAACGTTATAGATCCCTTGGATGCTACCCATGCACATCTCCTGTAGAATCTACAGCGAAAAATGTGAGCGAGATAATCCAAGAGTTAAAAAGCGGTAAATTTGCAAATATAGCAGAAAGATCCGGCCGTGCACAGGATAAAGATGACGGTGGCGGACTTGAAACACTTCGTAGGGGAGGTTATATGTAATATGGACAACAAAGAGCAAATGAACATAGTTATTGTAGGACACGTGGACCATGGAAAGAGTACCGTAATAGGCAGATTGCTGGCAGATACAGGTTCACTTCCCGAAGGTAAGCTGGAATTGGTTAAAGAATACTGCAGGAAGAATTCCAGACCCTTTGAATATGCATTTCTTTTAGATGCGCTAAAAGATGAACAGGCACAGGGAATCACAATTGATACTGCCAGATGTTTTTTTAAAACAAATAAAAGAGACTACATTATTATAGATGCACCGGGACATATAGAATTCCTGAAAAACATGGTAACAGGTGCATCCAGAGCAGAAGCAGCACTTCTGGTAATAGACGCCAATGAAGGAATCAAAGAGAACTCAAAACGTCACGGACACATTGTTTCAATGCTTGGTATTAAGCAGGTTGTGGTTTTGGTTAATAAAATGGATTTGGTAGATTTTAATGGAGATGTTTTTAATTCTATAACCGAAGAGTTTACAGAATTCCTTAACAAAATTAATATAAAACCAATAAACTTCATTCCCATAAGTGCATTTAACGGAGACAACATTGCAGAGAAATCCGAATTTACACCTTGGTATAAGGGGCCTACAGTACTGACGCAATTAGATTCCTTCGCCAACAGAAAGGAAGATAGCCAACTGCCCTTCCGTATGCCCGTACAGGATATCTACAAATTTACTGAGGAAAATGATGATCGAAGAATTGTTGCAGGTACTATTCTCAGCGGAACATTAAAGGCTGGAGATGAGGTTTTATTCCTGCCTTCAAAGAAAAAAAGTATTGTAAACAGTATTGAGGGCTTTAATGTATCTCCGGCGGATAAAGCCGATGCCGGACAGGCAATAGGTGTAACACTGAAAACGCAGATATACATAAAATCAGGAGAGTTAATGGTCAGGGCAGATGAAATTCAGCCTGTTTTAAGCTCACGTTTCAGAGTAAATATTTTTTGGGTAGGCAAATTTCCGCTGATTAAAAATAAGAATTATAAACTCAAAATAGGAACTCTAAGGATTACGGTAAAGCTGGCGGAAATTTTGAATATAATTGATGCAGCAGAACTGAATATAGATACCTTCAAGGAACAGGTTGAAAGACACGATGTTGCTGAGTGCATACTTGAAACCGTCAAACCTATTCCTTTTGACCCTATTTCTCAAATGGAAATGACTGGTAGATTTGTTATTGTGGATAATTATGAGATTTCAGGCGGCGGAATTATTCAAGAGGGTACTTCCGAAAGCGGTATAACGCACCGGAGTCATATTAATGAAAGAGAATTCAACTGGGAACAGGGACTGGTTTCTTCAAATTTGAGAGAAGATATTTACCGGCACAAAGCCAAGTTCGTTGTATTAACCTCCGGTAATGAAGAATATTCACATTCCTTACACCAAATCGGAAAAGAACTTGAGTACAAATTGTTCAAATCGAATTATGTTACCAATTATCTCGGTATAGCAGGACTTGAAGATGCTTCCGGTGACAGGGACAGCCAGATAGCAAAGCTTGGTGAAATTGGCAGAATATTTACCGATGCAGGACAAATATTTATTACCTCTGTATTCAATTTGGATGATTATGAAGCAGAAAAGCTAAAGTTACTGAATGAAAATAACGAAATATTAATTGTTAATATAGGAGAATCACCATTTGACAGCTATGTGCCTGATGAAAATATCAAGTATTCAGATATCGGGGCGGTTGTTGATTCACTATTTGGCTTATTTAAAAAATTATAATAATAGCGGAGTTGAGAAGATATGGAACAGGTAGATTACAATGAACTAAAAAAAGGCGGTTTCATTCAGCAGATTCAAAAAAATAACTTTTCTATGAGATTGGGTATTGTGGGCGGACGGATTCAGGCAGAACAACTGCAAAAAGTAAATGAAATTGCAAGTAAGTACGGACAAGGTTATATACATATGACTTCCAGACAAAGTATTGAAATCCCGTTTATTAAATTAGAAGACATTGAAGCAGTAAAGCAGGAGCTTGCTGAGGCAAAACTGTATCCTGCAGCCAGCGGGCCAAGAGTGAGAACCATTACAGCCTGTCAGGGAAACGGCGTATGTCGTAATGGACTTATAGATTCCACAGACCTTGCAAATGAGTTTGGAAAGAGGTATTACGGCAAGGATTTACCTCATAAGTTCAAGCTTGGTATTACGGCTTGCAGTAATAACTGTCTTAAAGCTGAAGAAAATGATCTTGGGGTCAAGGGAGCTGTAAAACCAAATTGGAATAAGGATAATTGCATCTATTGCGGTCTGTGTGAGAATGCTTGCCGACATGGAGCTATAACTATAAATAAAACCGCAAAAGAGTTTTCCTACGCTGCCTCTGCATGTAAGTATTGCGGAAGATGTGTAAAAGTATGTCCTAAAGGAGCATGGGAGGGTATAAGCGGCCTTATTGTTTACTTCGGTGGTCTGTTCGGAAACAGAATAGCAATAGGAAAACAGCTTTTCCCCATAGTATTTACAAACGATAAGCTGTTTGAAATTGTAGATATTACTCTTGGATTTTTTGAAAAACACGGGAAAAAGGGTGAGCGTTTCAGATATACAGTAGAACGGGTTGGCTGGGAATTATTCGAAAAAGAGCTGGAGGGGGTTTTATGAAATGATGTATGATGTTCTGAGTCTATTTGCGGCAGGCGACTGCGCAGGAGGCTTCAAGCAGATAGCTACCGCAGTTGGTCAGGGCGCATTGGCTGCCAGAAAAATTGCTGAGTTCATCAGGGAAAAAGAATTAATTAACATACAATTAACATTCTCTTAATAGACGAATATACGGTTTGTATATTATAATGAATCCGTTAAAGGGGAGTAGTTATTAAATAACTAAGTCAACATACATGATGCAACGCATCTGGCTTAGTTTCCTATACGGTTAACGAGACTTTTAACATAATCAGAAACTGATTATGTTAAAAGTCTTTTTTTATATAAATTTTAAAAAACAGGAGGATATTAAATGTCTACAAAAAAAGCACTAAAGTGGGTTGGGTTCTGGATAGGGTTGGCTTTAGCCTTTAATGCCGGAATATACTTATTTATGGGCAAGGAATCGGCATTGGAATTTCTGGGTGGCTTTGTAATAGAAAAAAGCTTAAGCATTGATAATCTTTTTCTATTTATTATGGTATTCAGCAGCTTTGGCATAAAGCAGGAATATCAAAGAAGAATACTGAACTACGGTATAATCGGAGCACTGATACTAAGGCTTATATTCGTTTTACTGGGAGTTACAATTGTTAATATGTTCCATTGGATTCTCTATGTATTTGGAGCTATTCTAATTATCAGCGGCGTAAGAATGATTTTTAAGAATGAAGAAAATGACTCGGTAAAGGATAGTAAGATTATAAAGGTTCTTGGAAAAATCATTCCGGTTACTGACAAGGTGGAAGGGGATAAATTTTTCGTAAGAAAGAACAAAATTTTGTATGCTACACCTTTGTTTGCTGTTCTGATTTTAATAGAATTTACGGATATTATATTCGCTGTAGACTCAATCCCTGCTATTTTTTCTGTAACTACTGATCCTTTTATTGTTTACACTTCAAACATATTTGCCATAATGGGACTTAGAAGTATGTACTTTGTACTTGGTAATCTCCATGAAAAATTCAAGTATGTTAAGTACGGTGTGGCGATGATTCTTGTATTCACGGGAGTTAAGCTGTCAGTGCTTATGTTTGACATTAAAATTCCTATAGAACTTTCATTGGGAATAATATTCTTTATACTTGCGTCAAGTATTATATTATCAGTTTTATTCAGCGGAAGAAAAAAAGAAATAAAAGAAGTATAAAATTCCTTGCCACAAAACAACGATTTCAAAATTGTTTTGTGGCAGTTTTTTTATAAATTATCCCAGATTGGACTGTAAATAAACATCCTTTTTCTGTTCCTCTGTAATCCCAATATATCTCAAGGTTTGGGATTTCGAGGAATGATTGAAAATATCCATTAGCAGTTCTAAGGAAGTTCCATTTTGAAAAGCATGATACCCAAAGGTTTTTCTAAGGGTATGAGTGCCAATTTCACCTGTAACTATGATTCCTAAGTCATCTCTTTCTACCAGGCCTAATGCTTCAGCTGCACCGTTTAATATTCTATAGGCCTGTTGCCGTGTAATGGGGGAGTTGCTGCCCTTACGGCTGACAAAAACAAAACTGTCCATATCAACTGAAGGATTTTCTTTAATATATGATTCAATAACTTTTTTCACAATATCACCTAAATAGAATTTCTTTGTTTTACCGGTTTTCTTTTCGGTAATTACAACATGATCTTTAGGTGCTTTATTTGATTTCAGAATATCAGATATTTTTAGTTTCAATATATCACTTATTCTAAGGCCCACATTTATGCCTAAAATAAAAAGAAGTTCATTTCTGACAGATTGACTTTTTAGTATGGAACGTATATTTCTTATTACTTTAATTTCTCTGATGGGTTCAACAGTATTCATTTTTCTCCTTATCTTCTACCACAAAGTTTTTTCGTATTTTGGAAACAGAATCCAATTTAGTTGCTCAAAAACAACTTGGTTACTAATCATATTATAAACCAACAATATGTAACATTCAATATGTGTTAATTTTTTTAATTGCCCCAAAGCCCTGATTTTAAGCCATTCCGAATGTTACAAAACTACATTGTGTAACATTCAGATGTGTATACAAATGTATACAACCATTTATATGTTTACAGTAGTTTGTTTGGTTAATTCATGTAAACGTTTAGTGTTATATTGTTGACACAGAGAAAAATATTATATAAAATTACCTTAAAATAAATTTTTATTAAAAAAGGGTGATAATTTTGAATGAAAATAATGAAAAGGTGCAAAATTCTGATGATTTAATAATAAATAACAATAATCCACTAAGTGTAAGAGTTGATAATCAATATAAAGAAATATTTAATATCCTTATTAAAGAAAAAGGGTTCACAAAAAAGCAGCTTTTGGAGAATATGATTACAAGTTATGCTCAAAATGATACTCAAAAACACAGAGAAGAGAATATAAACTTTGCAAATGAGATTAACCTCATATCCTCAAGCTTAAATGATATATTAAATGTATTTACTACTATTACGGTAAAAAGTCAGGACACTATCGGAAGTATAAAAAGTTTCTATGAGCAAAAATTCGAAAACATGAAGGTTGAAATTGAGACACTGAAGAATAATTTATCCGTATTACAAGAAAAGAACAACATTTTGGAGCTTGCTAATAACGGACTGTCCTTAGAAAAAGAGAAGTTGATGAGTACAATTGAAGAATTTCAGCAGAAGGATGCAGCTAGTAAAAATGAAATAAATTCATTAAATAAACGAAATCTTGATCTCTTAGAGCAGATAAATGTTTTGAGAAGTACCGAAACCGAGAACCACGTTCTTAAATCAGAAACAGATAAATTATCAAAAGAAATTGACAGGCTAAACAAAATATTAAAAGATAAAGACTTTGAAAATGATTTATTGAATAAAAAAGTGACTCAATTACATGAAGATTTAAATGAATTAAATAATAAGAGAACAGAAGAATTGAAAGAGTTTGAATCCAAAATAAAGTTAGATGCAGAGTTGAATAAAAAAGCAGAGTTGATTAAGCTTCAATCAGACTATAATGAATTACAGATAAAAAATATAGAGAACCTTGGAAAAATTAATAAAATGCAGGAGGAAATATTTTGCTTGAAATCTAAAGTCAAGGATATTTAGGCTGTTTTAACCTTTAATTGCTTACATAACTTGCTTTTAATTTAAAATTAACATAAAATCATAAATATAGTCTACTACATTTCAAATAACCAAGATAGGACGATGTGTGATTATGAAAACACTGATTAAAAAGCTTACAAGACTTAGTCTGGTATGGCAGGTTACTATTGTTTTCTCACTAATAATGATAATTCCTGCAATAGTGACAACCGCATCATATTTTGAAATTGTCAGAGATAATCTTTTGAAAGAAGCAAATAAAAAGGTACAAGAAAATTTAAAAAAGCTGGATAGCAACATGAACTCCAATATAAATAATATGAACAGTGCTCTTAATCAATTGGTTTTCAGTCAGGAATTCCAGTATTATTTAAATCCTGAAAATAATCTAAGTACACACGAAAAGAACTATTATGTTTACAGTGTTCAAAATGAACTTCTCAATATACGTTATGTATATACCAATCAATTCAACAGACTTGTTATATATTCTTCAAATAAACAGATTGACGAATTTTTTGATTGGTCATATCACATAGACAGACTATTTGACCGCGATTATTATTCTGAAATTATGCAAAGCAACAGTGAACATATATACGGGAACGTACGTGTATATGACAGAACTCTCGGAAACCTTGTTAATTATGAAGAGCTTGAAAATAAAGAAGAATTGGTATTACCTATTTACCAAAAAATATCAGATATTCGTACAAAAAAGTGTATCGGCCTTATAGAAGTAGATATGACCATAAGCAAGCTTGTTGATTCTAGCGAGCTTTTAAGTCAGGCATCCGAAGTGAAATATCTGATTTTTGACCGTAACCAAAAACTGGTTTTTGCCTCGGATGATAAAAGCATGAAGGAATTTGACGCAATAAAGTTCCCTAAAAAATCAGGTACATCGGATATTACAGTGGGTGACGCAGATTATCTTATTGCATATGACAAGGATGATACTACGGGCTTGACCAGAGTTGCAGTTATGGACAAGAAGAAAATTCTTGCTTCCACTACAGGAGTAGATACTCTTTTGGTTTTGATTGCCATTCTCAGTATTGTGTTTGTAGTAGTTTTTACCAATGTAGCAGCCAGAATCTTTTTCAGAAAGCTCAAAGAAATTGATAAAATGATTACACATATTGAAGCGGGTCGTTTTGATGTGCGTATAAAGGTGGATGGGGTTAATGAAATTTCCAGAATATCAGAGAGCTTTAATCATATGGCAGAAAGACTTCAGGGCCTGCTTGTTTCAATGGTTCAAAAAGAGAAAGCACAAAGAGAAGCAGAAATACACGCCCTTCAAGCACAGATAAACCCTCATTTTCTCTATAATACCCTTGAAAATATGAGAATGCAATGCGAAATAGACGAGTATTATGTAGTGGCAAACGAACTGGCAAATCTGGGAGATTTAATGCGTTACAGCCTGCATTGGGAAAGCCCGAAAGTAAAAATTAGTGAAGAACTCAATAATATCGAGCAGTATATAGAGATTATGAGGATGCGATTTAACAAAAGGCTAATCTTTCAAATGGAATGCCCCGAACATTTAAGAAATATTATGATTCCCAAACTGATACTTCAGCCACTGGTTGAAAATTGCTTTATACATGGCTTTAAGGATTTGCTTCCGCCATGGGAGATATATGTTAACGTTTTTATGAAGGAAAACAAGCTTATTATATCTGTTGAAGATAATGGCAAGGGAATGGGAATTGAACGTCTTGAAGAAATTAATGATTGTATTGCACAAAACAAATCAATTTATAATAAAATTAAGTCAAAAAACTCAATTGGTATTATTAATGTAAATCAGCGTGTGGGGATGATTTGTCCTGCCGGAAGCGGAATGCACATCGAGAGCGAACAAAATGGCGGAACAAAAATTACTTTAACCATTGTTGTTGAATCAGGAATTCAAAACGGAGGGGAAGAAGATGTTTAAAATATTGGTGGCAGATGATGAGGATGTTATACGTAAGGGTATAATTGTAATACTCAAAAGAGAACTGGCACATATTGATATTTGCTGCTATGAGGCCGAAAATGGTATAGAGGCACTCAAACTATGTAAAGAGCATTTACCTCAGCTTGTCATTACTGACATCCGTATGCCCTTCTGTGACGGACTTAGCTTGATTAAAAACATCAAAGAAACAGGCTATTCTCCAACTTTTATTATTCTTTCAGGATATGCAGATTTTGAATATGCAAAGTCTGCTATTAAGCTGGGCGTTAAAGAGTATGTACTAAAGCCTATTAAAAAGCAGGAACTGGTAGCCATGGTTGAAGGTTATGTAAAAAGCCTTGCCAACGAGAAACAGAGAATTGATGAAAAATTTGTACGTGAAAGTGAAAACAAGAAGGTTGTTGAGACCGTAAAACAAAAGCTCCTTAAGAATTTAGTGGATTCCGCCGATGGAGATGAAGCAAAGCGTTATTTGTCCGAGCTTTATGATTTGGGTGTCAGCTTTAAAGAAAAGCTCTTATTATGCGCCACCATTCAATATCAAGTGAATAATGAAAACAAGGATTATATTGATTTTGCGATAAAAAATATAGCGGATGAAGTTCTGACTCAGGAAATGGGCGAGGACTTTGTTATTACCTTTCAATATGAACAAGGTAGAATAGTTTCCATATTTGAGGGCCTTAAAAGAGACGCAATGCTCCTTTGCGCTAAGCAGGAACTGAATAAAATTTGCAGCTTAATTCGGAAATATTTACTCGTAGATGTATTTGCAGGTATAGGTGATGTGGCCTACGGCTCCATATTATTGAACAAAACCTTTAATTTTGCCAATGATGCAACCAAATATAAATTGTATCGTAACGGAAACAACGTTCAGGTGTTTTCTGAAATACCTATGACGGTCAGGCATGAGCTGAGTGACTGGGGTAATTTAACCAATAATCTTGCAAAGATTAATAACGCAGAAATAATTAATTCTTTTGAAAAACTAATTATGTTACCTCCATCATTACAGTCTCTGTCAGTTATTGAGCAAAGCTATACAAAACTTATTAAATCTATCGACCGTCAGCTTCTAAAGTATAACAGCACAAGAACGGAAAGTATCGTAAAGCCTCTTCCGTTTTTTGAACTATGGAGTTTCTTACAGCTCAAGCAGGAGATAAACAGCTATCTCAACCAAGTTCATCGGGCGGCTAATGAGGGTGGTATTGAGGTACCTAACAAAAAGCTTATAGTGGATGTATTAGAGTATGTCAGGGAAAATGCCGCCAGTGATATCAATTTAAATATAGTGGCGGAAAAATTTGATAGGACTTCAGCATACATGAGTGCACTGTTTAAAAAGGGTACCGGAATGGGCTTTAACGAATATATTACAAGTATACGTATGGCTATGGCAAAGCAGATGCTTTCAGATACAAGCATCCCTATCGGCGAGGTGAGCAGCCTTTGCGGGTACATTAATCCAAAATATTTCTCGGTGGTCTTCAAGAATACTTTCGGTGTAAGCCCCGTAACCTACAGGCAGAATTCTATACGTTAAAGGAAAGTATAAGAAAATAAAAAAAACATTTAGTAGTACATGAATTTTGATGGTTCATGTATTTTTTCTTTTCAAATCATAAAAAATCAAACTTAATATTAAAATAGTAAACCTTTTGGAGCGTTAATTCAATTATATAATTAAAACATGAAATGCGGGAGACATAAAATATATAAGAGTAACTTCATAGAGGTTATGGGAAAAGAGGTGTGATTATTGAGCTTACTTGAAATGAAAGATATCAGCAAAAGTTTTACGGGAGTAAATGTATTGCATGATGTACATTTTAAACTGGAAAAGGGTTCAGTTCATGCCCTTATGGGTGAAAATGGAGCCGGAAAATCCACACTCATGAAAATCCTTGCCGGGGTAACAAAGAGTGATAAAGGAAGCATCAGTATCAATGGTAAGATTGTAGAAATTAACTCCCCTACAGATTCTCAAAATCTGGGAGTGGCAATGATTCATCAGGAATTGTCTCCTATTCCGGGAATGACAGTAGCTGAAAATATATATTTTGGCCGTGAACCCGGAAAAGGCGGGCTTGTTGATTATAGAACACTGTACAGGCAAACAGAAGAATTATTAAAAAAGCTTCATATTAACAATATAAGCCCAAAAGAAAAGCTTCAGAATTTGCAGGTTGCTGACCAGCAGCTTGTAGAGATAGCAAAGGCTATTTCCTTTAATGCAGAGATTATTATTATGGACGAACCTACTTCGGCAATTACTGATAAAGAAGTGGATAACCTTTTCATAATAATAAACAATCTTAGAAAAGAAGGAAAGGGAATCATATATATTTCTCATAAGATGGACGAGGTTTTCAGAATTTCTGACGAAATTACCGTGCTTAGAGATGGTGGATATGTGGATTCCTGGCAGGCTAAAGATATTAACAATGAAATACTCATAAAAAACATGGTTGGAAGAGAGCTTAGCGACATTTATCCCAAGGTGCATGTTCCCATAGGCGAGAAGGTATTGGAAGTACGTAATCTGACACTTAAAAACAAATTTTCTGATATAAATTTTGATGTCAGAAAAGGAGAAATTCTCGGTATTGCAGGATTGGTTGGGGCAGGGCGTACTGAAGTAATGCAGGCACTTTTCGGTCTAAGTCCTGCAGATGAAGGTGAAATAATCTTTGAGGGGAAAAAGCTAAATCCCAAGGAGCCTGTGGAAGCAATTAAGCAGGGCTTGGCATTTGTTACGGAAGACAGAAAAGGCGAAGGACTTGTTCCGTATATGAGTGTAGGAACTAATATTACACTGGCTTCCATGAAGGACTTTGAAAAGAATTATCTGATTGACATGAAAGCCGAGGAGGAAGTGATTAACAAACAGATTTCTTCCCTTCGTATCAGGACACAAGGTAAAGAGCAATTAGTATCATCTCTTTCCGGAGGAAACCAACAAAAGGTTGTTCTTGCAAAGTGGCTGATAAAAAAGCCTAAACTGTTAATATTGGACGAGCCTACCCGAGGTATTGATGTAGGTGCTAAATCTGAAATCTATAAGATTATGTGTGACTTTGTTGCACAGGGAAATTCTATAATAATGATTTCCTCTGAAATGCCTGAAGTTATGGGAATGGCTGACAGAATTGTTGTATTCAGCAATCGCAAATTAGGCGGAGAGCTTACGAGGGAAGATTTTGTACAGGAAAACATTATGAGACTTGCTGTATCTAAAATGTGATAGTGGGGTATGAAAAATGGAGAATATAAAAAATTACAGAAAAATGACTGCAGGTCAGTTTTTAGAGAAGTTTGCAACATTGATTGGACTGTTTTTGGTTATATTGATTTTTGCTTTACTAAAACCCAAATTCCTTGATGTAAATAACGTTTTTAACCTGTTACGGCAGGCATCCATTAATGGGTTACTTGCCCTTGGTATGACCTTTGTAGTATTAACCGGAGGAATTGATCTTTCTGTTGGCTCAATTTTGGGCGCATCAGGAATATTTGCCGCACTAGTTGCTCAAAATCATAGTATTCCTTGGTTTGTAGCAGTTTTGGTTGGCTTGGGCGTAGGTTTTATACTTGGAAGTTTGAACGGAATAGTAATCTCTTGGCTTAAAGTTCCGGCATTTGTGGCAACGTTGGGTATGTTAAGTGTCGCCAGAGGAATTACTTATCTGGCCAGCAATGCACAACCGGTACCGGGATTAAGTGAAGGGTTTCTGAAAATTGGCGGCGGTAATGTTGGAATTATACCAATCCCAGTTATTATCCTTGTAGTAGTATTTATTATTTGCAGTATTCTTATATACAAGGCTAAATACGGAAGGTACATTTTTGGAGTAGGCGGAAATGCCAAAGCAGCTCGTCTTTCAGGTATTAACGTCAAGAAGATAAAATGGTCGGCATATATGATAGCAGGGGTTTTGGCAGGACTGGCAGGGGTAGTATTGACCTCCCGTGTGTCTTCCGGCTTGGCGATGGCAGGACAAAACTATGAGACTGATGCTATTGCAGCTGTTGTAATGGGAGGAACCAGTTTGGCAGGCGGTAAGGGCAGATTGTGGGGAACTCTTGTGGGTGTTCTTATAATAGCAGCTCTGAATAATGGTTTGGATATGATGGCAGTATCCTCCTACTGGCAGTTAATTATTAAAGGTTTGATAATTATTGCCGCTGTTATGATGGATAGTCTGAACAGTTCTAATGATTAATATCCGTTTATAAAAAACGGTTTATTATTAAATTAAAATTTAAAGGAGAAATAGTTATGAAAACAATGAAAAGACTCGTGGCAATGCTAGTAGCTGTAATAATGCTAATCTCTTTCGCAGCTTGTTCTTCTGACACTGGTAAAAATTCATCGGACGAAACCAAGTCTTCAAGCACATCATCTCAAGCTAACAAACCGGCTGACAAAAAACTTGTTGTTGGAATGACACTTTACAGTCTGAAAAATGAATTCACAGTCCGCCTTTCAAATGCTGCAAAGAAGAAGGCCGCTGAATTAGGGGTTGAGCTCAAAATTTATGATGGTAACTATGATCCAAACACACAAATAAATCAGGTTGAAACAATGATTTCTGACGGAGTGAATGCTATTATCCTTAATCCTCAGGATGCAAAGGCCTGTGCGGTAGCTGTTGATAAGGCGGCAGCCGCAAACATACCTGTAATCGGAGTTAACACACGTGTTGACAGCGAAAAACTCACCAGCTACGTTGGTTCAAAGGATGTATATGCAGGTGAATTGGAAATGCAGGCAGTAGCCGATAAGCTGGGTGGTAAGGGCAATATCGTTATACTTGATGGTCCTCTCGGACAATCAGCTCAGTTGGAGCGCAGCGAGGGAATCCAAAATGTACTTAAGAAATATCCCGACATCAAGGTATTGGCAGAAAAGACAGCTAACTGGTCACGTTCGGAAGCTATGACAGTTATGGAAAACTGGTTGCAGGCTTTTGACAAGATAGATGCAGTTGTTGCTGAAAATGATGAAATGGCACTTGGAGCAAGAAAAGCTATTGAAGCTAAGAAACTGGATATCCCGACAATAGGTGTTGACGGCATAACAGATGCTTTGGACGCAGTAGAAAAAGGTACATTAATAGCTTCAATATTCCAAGATGGCGCAGGACAGGGAAGTAAGGCTTTGGAAATTGCTGTTGCTAAAGCTAAAGGCGAAAATGTTGACAAAGAATACTGGATTGATTTCGAACCCGTAACAAAGAACAATGTAGCAGAATTCAAGCAAAGAGCACAATAATATAAATAATTCCAGTTATAAGGAGGGGAGTAAAGCTCCCTTTCCTTATAATCAGAAATGTACAAGATAAATAAAATGTAGCTAAATGGAGGGTCTAATTATGTTGGAATACTGCGGAGCAGATTTGAATTTCTCGTTGCAAGGCAAAACAGCAATAATCACAGGAGGTGCAGCAGGAATAGGACTGGCTACTGCACACTTTTTTGCAGGAAAAGGTGTTAATTGTGTTTTAGCGGATCTCAATCCAGAAGCAGATAAAATAGCACATGAACTGGGTGAAAATTGCATAGGTGTTTCCGGTGATATAACAAATGCGGATTATAGACAATCTGTTATTGATGCGGCAGTAAAAAGCTTCGGATGTGTTGATATTCTTGTAAACTGTGCAGGAATAGTAGCATTGGATAGTGCTGAAAATTTAAATGATAATATGTGGGATAAGACAATAAGCATAAACCTGACAGCCTCCTTCAAGATGGCTCAGGCGGTTGGTAAATATATGATTGACGCAGGCAAAAAAGGCTCTATAGTTAATATGGCATCACAGGCAGGTGTTATTGCACTTGACAAACATGTTGCATATTGTGCCAGCAAGGGCGGAATTATTGCAATGACAAAGGTAATGGCATATGAATGGGGCAAGTACGGTATCAGGGTAAACGCAGTTTCACCTACAGTAGTTCTTACCGACTTGGGTAAAAAGGCATGGGAAGGCCCTGTTGGAGATGCATTTAAAAAAGAAATGCCATCAGAACGTTTTGCAGAACCCGATGAAATTGCAGGTACAATAGCATTTCTCTGTAGTGGTGCAGCAGGTATGATTACGGGACACAACCTTCTTATTGATGGAGGCTTTACTATAAAATAGAAAATTATTAACCAAATAAAAATAGAGGTGATTAAAATGTCAATTGCTATAGGCTGTGATGAAGCAGGATTTCAATTTAAGGAAGTAATAAAGAAGCTTTTAATAGAAAAAGGGTTAGAGGTTGAAGATTTTGGAGTATATAGTACCGACCCTGTTCTATACCCTGATATTGCCGTTGCCGTTGCAAAGTCAATAGCTGAGGGAAAACATGAAAGAGGAATTTTGATTTGCGGAACGGGTATAGGAATGGCCATTGCTGCCAATAAAGTTCCCGGTATCAGAGCTGCCGTCTGCCATGATTCCTTCTCAACTGAGCGTTCAAGAAGAAGCAATAATGCGCAGATAATGACGCTCGGTGCACGAGTAATCGGAATAGAGCTTGCAAAGCAACTGGTGAATTTATGGTTGGGATGTGAATTTGACGGTGGAGGTTCAGAAGCAAAAGTAAATAAAATTTCAGAATACGAAAATGAATTTTATAAAAGCTGCAGATAAATTCATATTAAATGAAAAGAGGGGGATTTTAATATGCAAAGAATTATTAATGATCCATTCAATTGTGTAGAAGATATGCTGGAAGGTTTTCTAAAGACTCATTCTGATATAGTTGTTAAAACCGACAATCCAAGAACAATTAAATATAAAAATGCTCCTGTACCCGGTAAAGTGGGTGTTGTTACCGGAGGAGGCTCAGGGCATAAACCGGCTTTTATCGGTTATTGCGGAAAAAACATGGTAGATGCCGTTGCCGTAGGTGAGATTTTTGCATCGCCCACAGCCAAAGCATTTCTGGATGCTATGAAAGAAGCAGATTCCGGAAATGGAGTAGCATGTCTCTATGGAAACTACGCCGGAGACAATATGAATGTAAAAATGGCTACAACCTTTGCGGAAGAAGAAGGTATAACAGTTAAAACTGTTGTAGCCAATGACGATGTTGCTTCTGCACCTAAAGAAGAAAAGGAAAAAAGACGTGGTGTAGCCGGCGAAATATTAATGTGGAAGGTTGGCGGAGCTAAAGCAGCTAAAGGAGGAAACCTTGATGAAGTAATAGCTGCTGCACAAAAAGCCATAGATAATACAAGAAGCGTGGGTATTGGTCTTACTTCATGCACAATACCTGCGGTAGGACATTCAAACTTCAAGATTGAACCGGGAACAATGGAGGTTGGCATCGGACATCACGGAGAACCCGGAATATCTGTTTCAGCACTTAAAACAGCTGATGAAATGGCTCAGGAAATGCTTGATATTATTCTCCCGGATTATCCTTTTGTTGACGGGGATGAGGTAGTGGCTCTGGTTTCAGGACTGGGAGCAACACCTATAATGGAATTATATATACTGTACAACAAAGTTGAAGAAATACTTGCAGCAAAAGGTATCAAGGTATACAGGTCTTATGTGGGCAACTACTTCACTTCCCTTGAAATGATGGGTGCTACCCTTACATTGATGAAAGTCGATGAAGAATTGAAGGAACTGGTAGACGAAGAAGTAGATACAGTTGGAATGAAGCAGTTTAAATAGCAGCTATTATTAAATCTGAAAGGAGCAATTGACTATGAGCAGCTTTAAAAATTCAGGAGCATCTTCAGTAGTATATAATGTCATAAATACAATTATTGATAATTGGACTTACTTGAGTGAAGTTGACGGCTTAATAGGTGACGGAGACCACGGTGTTAATATGAACAAGGGCTTCACCATGACAAAGAATAAACTTGGAGGTAAAGAAGTAAGTTTATCAGAAGGGTTTAATGTGTTGGGCAAAACATTGATATTGGAAATCGGCGGTTCTATGGGCCCTCTTTACGGAACCTTCTTTATGGAGTTTGCGAAATCCTGCAAGGATGTTGAAGATATAGACAAAGAGGCTTTTGGAGCAACCTTGGAAGGTGCTTTAAAAGGGATGCAGGCTTTTGATAAAGCAAAGGTTGGGGACAAAACGCTTATGGATACTCTGGTTCCGGCAATTGAAGGGTACAAGGCAGCTTTGGCTGGTGGAAAGGATTTTAAAGCTGCACTGGAGGACATGAAAACAGAAGCTGAAAAGGGTAAGGAATCAACACGGGATATGGTGGCGAAGATAGGCAGAGCAGCAAGACTTGGCGAAAGGTCAAGAGGAGTTCTTGATGCAGGTGCAACTTCATGCAACCTTATACTAAAATCAATGGCAGATGCTATTATTGAAATATTGTAATTTTCCCTCATATACAATATGCTTAAAATTAAGCCAATCATCTTTACTAGGTGGTTGGCTTAATTTTTTATAATATTGTAAATTTTTATTATTTATTGTAATATTAACTATATATTTGTGTAAAGGGAGATGAAATACTATGCTAAGTGTAGGTAAGTTATCTGTAAAGCGAAATAGGATAATTTGTATAAGCTTAATTTTATTGCTTGTTCTCGCCACTGTAACTACAGTGTTCATCATGACTAAGAAGACCGATAAAGCTTCAAAATATGTATTCGGAGAGCAAGCACTGAAAATAAACGGTAAAATTGTTGAAACCAGCGTTTTTCTTGATGAAAAAAATATTTTCTTTGAAAGAAACAAAGGGAATTCAGCACTAATGCAAAAAACCGATGAAGATGTTAATGATTTGATTCTAGAAGAAGTAATCAAAAAAGTACTTGCAGATGACTATTTCTACAACGACTCTGGCTACAAAGCGACTCAAAAAGAAGTAGATGACTATTACAATAAATACGTAAAGCCAAGCTTGGAAGGCGCAGGCGGCGAGGGCTCCAGCATCAGTCAGGGCCTTGACTACAAGTCAGAAGCTGAATACAAAAAAGATGTTGAGTTATACATATTAAAGCTAAAGAGTGTTCCGGCGATTGCAAAAGAGTATGGTATAAGTCTTGACGAAAACGAATTCAACACAAAATACGCCGAATATACCAAGCAGTACAAAGATAAGCCGAAATCAATCCACCCAAAAGACGAATATAAGGAAATGATGCTTGTAAGGGAATTTTCCGTTTCAGACAAACTGAACACTTGGTTAGACAAACTGAGAAGCAAGGCGAAAATTGAGATTTTGGAGCCTTCCTTGAAGGCTTACAGACTATATAAAAATGGTGAATACTCAAAAGCAGCTGATGAATATAAAAAGGCCTATAAAAAGTATAATTTAAGTATATATAAAGATAAGGAAAAGGAATGCAGGAGTAAGGATTAAGGATTAATAACAGCTATTCATGAATATATTAATATATGGATAGTTGTTTTTTTGTAGCTAATCTTGAAATAATATTTGCAATAGTTTATATTGTAGATTATAAATTAAGGGGGAGTAATTTTTGAAATCTTCAAAATTATCAATACTGGATAAATTTTTAACCCTATGGATTTTCCTTGCAATGGGATGCGGTATAGTACTTGGGTGGGCAGTACCCGGAGCAGCAAATTTATTATCAAAACTGTCAGTTGGAACAACGTCATTGCCAATTGCAATTGGATTAATTGTTATGATGTATCCGCCATTGGCAAAGGTAAACTACAAGGAACTGGGTAAGGTTTTTAAAAACCCAAAGGTATTGATACTTTCATTGGTTCAGAACTGGATAATAGGACCTATTTTGATGTTTGTTCTTGCAATTCTTTTCTTGAAATCAGATTCTGCTTTAATGACAGGATTAATTCTAATTGGCCTTGCCAGATGTATAGCAATGGTTATTGTCTGGAATAGTCTTGCTGATGGTGATAGCGAATATGCGGCAGCTTTAGTTGCATTTAATTCTATTTTCCAAGTAGTTTTTTATTCAATATTTGCATATTTGTTTGTAACAGTGTTACCGCCTGTTTTTGGACTTACAGGGTATGAAGTGCATATTTCAATGGGAGAAGTCGCACTGTCCGTAGCTGTTTATCTGGGTATTCCATTTGTCCTTGGGATGCTCACCAGATTAATATTGGAGCCGATAAAGGGTACAGAATGGTATATTAAAAAATTTGTTCCTAAAATTAGTCCTTTAGCTCTTATAGCGTTACTATTTACAATAATTGTAATGTTCACATATAAGGGACAATATATTGTCCAACTGCCGTTAGAGGTTGTTAGAGTAGCATTACCATTGCTGATTTACTTTATAATAATGTTCTCAACATCCTTCTTTATAAGCTATAAATCAGGAATTGACTATAATAAAACTACAACATTGGCCTTCACTGCAGCAAGCAATAACTTTGAACTTGCTATAGCCGTTGCTGTTGCTGTATTTGGAATTGAGTCTAAAGAGGCATTTACTGCTGTTATAGGGCCTCTTGTAGAAGTGCCTGTTATGATTGGATTGGTTAATGTGGCTTTATTCTGGAGAAAGAAATATTTTATGAAATAAAGAATATTGACAATTACTAACTGTTCGATTACCATAGAACTATGAAAACATTAGATTTGGTAAAAATATTTAAAGCACTTTCATGTGAACAAAGATTTAACTTATTTAAAGCCTTATACGAGTGGTGTGAAGAAGGCGAATGTATGGATGGGGAATATACCTGTACTGACGGAATTGAAAAATGTTTTACAAAAGCCTGTTGCTGTATGAACTTGTCCCGGTCAACTATTTCTCATCATTTTAAAGAGTTGCAGAATGCAGGGTTAATTAATTATACACGAAAAGGTCAAAGCTTTCTTTGTAAAATAAATAAGGAAGCAATTTTTGAAATACAAAACTTTTTAAAATAATTTTTTCCTGATATTTAAAGCGGGAAAAAATTTTTAATGTAACTGTTCGATAGTTATGAAACATTAGAATATAGATTATAGATTGAGAGGGTATTATGAATTGGAAGTTTGAAAAGGTATTGGACATTATCAAGAAAACAGACAGCAGTATTTTTCTAAAAGGTAAATGGGGTATTGAAAGAGAAACTCAGCGAGTCACTAAAAGCGGATATTTAGCGTTAACCAGTCACCCGGTAGCCTTTGGAAATAAACTTCAAAACAGTGAGGTTACTACTGATTTTTCAGAAAGTCAGCTGGAACTTGTAACACCACCTCTTTCTTCTGTTGAGGAGGTTTATAAGTATCTGGAAATCTTAACTTTAAAAGTTAATGAGGAACTAAAAAATGAATTATTATGGCCATTAAGTATGCCTCCACGATTACCTTCAGAAGAAATTATTCCAATCGCAAAATTTGATGACACCCCCGAAGGTAGAGAGAAGGAAATATACCGACATGGACTTGCAACCCGCTATGGTAAAAAAATGCAAATGATTTCAGGTATCCATTTTAATTTTTCCTTCACTGATGAGCTATTCGATGTTTTATACAAATACTGGGGTAATGGAGAAGGTAAATATGAGTTTATTGATAAAGCATACTTTTCTATGGCAAGAAATTTCCTGAGATATAGGTGGTTGTTGATATACCTGTTTGGAGCATCTCCTTCAACAGATAAAACATTTAATACTGTAATTCAAAAAGAACTAAAGACCATTAGAAAATGCTGTCCTGAATGTTGCAATCCTATAAACAATTATAAGAAATATGCAACCTCCTTACGAGTAAGTCGATTCGGTTATTCCAATGGTGAACAAGGCAAATTCACAGTTTCTTACAATAGCAAATCTGAATATTTGGAAACTATCAGAAAATTGATGAAAACCAAAAGCAAAAAATACTCAGAAATTGGAATGTTCAAAGATGGTAAACAAATTCAGCTTAGCGATAACGTGTTGCAAAAAGATAGTGAATTTTATTCTGCTATACGTCTGAAGCAAGTTACTGAGACAGGAGAAAGTCAGCTTGATGCTCTTGAAAAAAGAGGTGTCGGGTATGCTGAAGTACGGATTATAGATGTTAATCCTTATGAAAGAGCAGGAATTAGTATTGAACAAATGTATTTTTTACAGGTTTTTATGCTCTATTGTCTTTTTGAAAATAGTAAAAATATAAAAAGAAAAGAGCTGAATCTTATGAATAAAAATCATAATTTGATTGCTATTTCAGGTCGGAAGAACAAGCTTTCTCTTTTCCGTTACACTGGTGGGCAAGTACTGTTAGAGGATTGGGGACAGTACATTTTTTGTAAACTCTTTCATATAGCAAAGGTTATGGATGATGCCGCAAATAGCAACAAATACATGGAATGTGTTATGAATGAATCTGTAAAGTTAATAGATAAAACGTTGCTTCCTTCGAATAAAATTATCAATGATATGAAATTAAAGGGAGATACTTTTATCACCTATGGAATTAGTAAGGCGATGGAACACAAAAATAAAAACAATACAGGGGAGGAACTGAAAAATGTTGAAGGGTTATGAAGCTTTGGAATTATCTACTCAAATGATTATAAAAGAGGCAATGCAAAGGGATATTGAGGTGGAAGTTTTAGATTGGGATGATAATTTTATCAGATTAAAAAAAGCAGGGAAAATTGAATACTTAAAGCAGGCAACACGTACTTCAATTGATTCGTATATTTCTCCGTTAATTATGGAAAACAAAGAGGTTACGAAGCAAATATTAAGAGAAAACGAGATTTGTGTACCTGACGGGGTAACAATTAAACACGGTGATGATTATAAAGCAAAGATTTTACGTTTCCGTGGAAAAGATATAGTTATTAAGCCTAAATCAACAAACTTTGGTCAAGGAGTAGTAATTCTAAAGAATCCTTATTCAGAGAACGATGTTGAAACTGCTTTAGAGCAGGCATTTAAATATGACAGTTCTGTTTTAATCGAAGAATTTATATCAGGAAAAGAATATAGGTTTTTAGTAATTGGTGAAGAAGTTGCAGCAATTCTTCACAGAGTACCTGCAAATGTTACTGGAGATGGTAAACACTCAATTGCAGAACTGGTTAAGGAAAAGAACAAGGATCCATTAAGGGGAAAAGGATATGTAACACCCCTTGAAAAGATAGAATTAGGGTTTATTGAAAAGGAATACCTGGCTTTTCAGAGTAAAAATTTTGATTCTGTACCTGAAAAAGATGAAATAGTTTATCTTCGTGAAAATTCAAATATCAGTACCGGAGGAGACAGTATTGATTTTACAGATGATATTATCAATGAGTACAAAACTATTGCTGTAAAGGCTGCAAAAGCTGTGGGAGCAAAAATATGCGGAGCAGATATTATCATCATGGATATTAAAGCAAGTCCAGCCAAAGATAAATACAGCATCATCGAGTTAAACTTCAATCCGGCACTTCATATACATGATTTCCCCTACAAAGGTAAGAACAGACTTGTTGAAAAAAAGGTTATTGAGCTTTTAGGATTTTAAATAGGGAAATGGATTTATACTTTTCAATTAAATAGTTGCATGTTGCAACTATTGTATGGTACAATTGTTGTAGGAGGTAAGCATATGACTAACATTACCGATGATTCAAAGAAATTAAGAGAACTGATTAGAATACTTGAGAGAAAACTAGGTGTATTAGAGGAAAACCAAACTTCATGCTGTAGTGTAACTTTAGGCCAGTGTCATGCTTTAGTTGAAATAGGTCGTTCAGGCAGTATTTCCTTAAATGAGTTGGCAGAATTATTAAATCTTGAAAACAGTACCATGAGCAGAACAGTGAATAACTTGGTTAAGGCAGAACTGGCAAAAAGAGATATAGACCCGAAAGACAGAAGGTATGTAACTATTTCACTGACAGATAGTGGAGCTAAACTGTTTACAGAAATCGAAGAAAGCAAGAATTCATATTTTGGTAAGATATACAATTCAATTCCCCATAATAAAAGAGTTCAGGTATTGGAAAGTTTGGGAGTTCTGTTGGAAGCGATTGATAAAAGAGACTGTTGTTAGAGAAAGGTGGTTTGATTATGAATAAAGTTGAATGTTCAGAGCAATGTTTTTTAAGCGGGTTTAATTGTGCGCAAGCGGTTTTTTCTACATACTCAGGAGAATTAGGGTTAGACCCTGTATTAGCTTTGAGAATTGCCGGCAGCTTCGGTGGAGGTATGGGGCTTATTGGTGAGACCTGTGGTGCGGTGACAGGTGCTATAATGTTAATCGGTTTAAAATATGGAAAAGTACGAGTAGATGATACAGCTGCGAAGGAAAAAACCTATGCACTTGTTCAGGAATACAAAAGACAATTTGTAGAATTAAATGGTTCAGTCAGATGTAAAGAATTATTAGGTTATGATATTAGTATCCCGGAAGAAATGAGCACAGCTGGCGAAAAGAATCTTTTTAAAACCCTTTGCCCCAAATTGGTTAAAGATTCAGCTGAAATAGTTGAAAAATTACTGGAACTGAAATAGAACATGTAGGGACTGAGTCCGTAAAAGGATTCAGTCCTATAATATTAATTCTATAAAGTCTATTATAGTCGATATAGCCATCAAAACAGCTATGGGCAAGCCTATATAAATAACTGCACGCAATAGCTTGCTAGGCGGTTTATATTCAGAATTGTAGCCGTAAAACCTCATTTCAAATAGTTTATTTGTGAAAATTCCTTTGTTTCTTTTTTCCGCATCTTCATGAAGTTGGATTTCCGCCTCAGTCATTTGTCTTAGAAAATTCTTCTGAATTTCGTTTTTCATTTATGTTAACCCCACGATGTAATTTAATCATAAAGATTATATATTGAAATGGAATATATTTGCAATACATATCAAGTTTTTTTGTAATGAATACAATCATTTACTTATATGTATATAACTATGATAAAATATTCTTGTACATTTCATTTGATGATATCTATCTGTAGAAATAGAAGCTCCCATAAATTTTTAATAAGTAAATTTTAGGAGGAAAGCATATGATTAAATTGCGTATTTTGTCGTGTCTGCTAATTGCTTCGATTCTTACAGGACTATTTTCATTTATGCCTGCAAATAAAGCAAATGCCGATACCGGCTTAATGCTTTGGTACAGGTTTAACGAAGGAACAGGATTAAAAGTTGCCGATTCCTCAGGTAATGGCAGAGATGGTATTTTGAATGGCAACTGCAGTTGGATAGCTGCTCAGAATGGAATGGGTGCGGTAGCATTGGATGGAAGTTCAGGGTATATAAAGCTGCCGAATGGCCTGTTATCAGGGCTCTCAGAAACTACCGTAAGTGCCAGAGTGTTTGTGGATTCGTCAAATGTTACCCCGTCCTGGGTATTTAATTTCGGTACAACTACAGATTCAAAAAGTGATGCCAATGCACATTATTTCGGCCTCCTGCTGGAATCAGGAGCATACAGAGTTATGCTTGCAAAAGCACACTGGACGGATGAACAAAATACCAAGGTAAACTCGGCCTTCAGCACCGGGGTGTGGAGGTATGTTTCATATACTCAAAAGGGGACTTTAGGTACACTTTATGTAGATGGGGTAAAGGTCGCAGAGAACGCAAACATAGCATATAATCCCAAAGATATTGAAGCAACGGTAGCGAATTTTATTGGAAGAGCTCCATACACTGCTGATAATTACTTTAAAGGCAAGGTTGCAGATTTCCGGCTTTACAGCAGGGCATTAAGCAGCACAGAGATAGCAGAATTAAACAACACAGGGGCAGCAGATATTGTTGCAATGGACAAAGCGGCTCTATCCCTTGGAGATTTGAGTCAGGTAACCTCAAAAATCAGCTTGCCGACATCAGGTGTAAACGGCAGTTCAATTACGTGGATATCATCTGACACAAGTCTGATTTCCTCAACCGGGGAGGTTACACGCCCTGTTTACCCTGATATGGATAAACAGGCAACACTTACCGCAACAATCACAAGAGGAAATGAAAGTGATACTAAAACATTTCTAGTCACGGTTAAAGCATTGACACAAGGGCAGAATCAGACAATTGAGAATGCCAAAAAGCAGCTTCTTATTCGTAATGCAGATGATATACGCGGAAATATTACTTTGCCGTCAGCAATTGTTACTGATGGAGTAACGGTTAAAATAACGTGGTCAACGGATAAACCTTCCATTGTCAATGTGAATGAAGTAGTTAATTCGGGCTATGACAATACACCGGCAGGTGTCGTCACAAGACCTGATAAAGACACTCAGGTAACCTTAACAGCACATCTAACTAATGGAACGGCATCCGGTACAGCAGATTTGACTGTTACTGTAAAGGCAAAACCAAAAGCTATAAGTGAATCAGATTATAATGGATATTTCTTTACATATTTTAATGGCACCGCCAGATCTGATGCAGAGCAGATATACTTTGCCTCAAGTAAAGATGGACTTCATTGGGATGAGCTAAATAAGGACAATCCGGTACTGACTTCAACTGTTGGAGATAAAGGTGTACGTGACCCGTATATCTTAAGGTCACCTGAAGGTGATAAATTCTATATGGTAGCAACAGACCTAAGAATAGCAAATGGTAAAGGCTGGGATGCAGCCGGAACATATGGAAGTAAATCGGTTGTTACTTGGGAATCCAATGATTTGGTAAATTGGTCTAAAGAAAGGCTGGTTAAGGTTGCAAGAGATGATGCAGGCTGTACTTGGGCTCCTGAAATAGTATTTGATGAAAAGACAGGAGAATATGTGATGTTCTGGGCATCACGAATAGGAGCAGATAACTTTAGCAAGTTTAGAATATACGTAGCAAAGACAAGAGACTTTTATACCTTTACCGAACCAAAGTTGTATATTGAAAGAAGTAATGATGTAATAGATGCAACCATCATCAAACAAAAAAACATGTTTTACAGGTTTTCAAAAGATGAAGTTAATAAGAACATCCTTATAGATAAATGTGATCAGTTACTGAATAAGAGTTTCGTATCTTTACCATCAACTAGTGTTGAAAGCCAGAAAGGTGTTGAAGGGCCGGCAATCTTCAAGTTTAACGGTCAAAACAAATGGTGTCTCCTATTAGACTATTACGGCGGAGGCGGTTACTATCCGATGGTATCCACAGACATTACTTCCGGCGTGTTTACGAAACTAAGTACTTCTGAGTATAAGTTGCCAACTGGGCCACGTCATGGAACAGTAATGCAGATAACACAGGCTGAATACAACGCTGTCATGGCTAAATGGGGAGGCTATGCACCTGTTGAAGAACCCAAGACAACTCCTGTACTTGAATATAAATTTGACGAAGCAAAGACAGGCAATACAATCGCTGATACATCAGGAAATAACCGTACTGGTACCTTAAATGGAAATTCAACTTATGTAAAAGACTCTGAAAAGAATTCTCAGGTGTTATATCTGGATGGAACAACCGGCACCTTTGCGGCATTCCCGCAGGGTTTCTTTGATGGCAAGAATACAGTAACTATTTCTATGGATATTAAGCCTGTGACAGTGTCCGGGAATTTTTTTACTTTCACTGTAGGGAAGGATTCAAATAAATACATGTTTTTAAGAACACGGGATGCTGAAAGCAGAAATGCCATTACAATAAATTCCTACTCAAATGAGCAGGAGGTTAAGGCAACTACTGTATCCACAGCAAACAAGTGGATGAATATTAAGTTGGTAATAACACCTACGAGTATGGCTATTTATAAGGATGGCTTAATGCTTGGCAGAAATAATAATGTGTCCATATCAATGTCCGATTTGGGCACAAGCCTGCTGGCTTATTTGGGAAAATCCTTCTACTCTACGGATAATTACTTTAAAGGCTATTTTGACAATGTAAAAGTGTACAATCGTGCGCTTAATGAAACAGAAATTGCAGATGAATTCGGCATCGCCAACAAGCCGATAAAAATAGTAAGTGCACAAGATGTGACGGTTACCAAAAAGGCAGGTCAGACACCTGAATTACCTTCAAAGGTGAAAGTCAATTACAGCAATGGCACAACAGGAAATACGAAAGTGTTATGGGACGATATCAGTCAGATTCAATATTCAACTGATGGAACAGCTACAATCGAAGGAACAGTATATGAGAACGAATACGACAACCCTTTAATATTGAACAGAGCAGATCCATGCATTTATAAACATACTGACGGCAATTACTACTTTACTGCTTCATATACGGATGGTTCAAACGGACACAACAATATAGGTATGTATCAGTACGACAGAATCGTACTTAGAAAGGCAGCAACAATTCAGGGTCTTGAAACTGCCACCGAAAAGGTAATCTACACAAAGGCTCCTCTGGGTGGAAACAAAAGCCCCCATGTTTGGGCACCTGAAATACATTTTATTAAAGGAAACTGGTATATTTACTATACAACTACCATATCCAACACCGACGTTTGGCAAATACGCCCCCATGTATTAATGTGTCCGGGAAATCTTGATCCAACTGTAAAGGAAAACTGGCAGGACAAGGGACTTGTTAAAAAGACTAATTCTTCGGATATGGCTTTTAGCGGTTTTTCTCTGGACGAAACTGTATTTGAGCATAATGGAAATATGTATATGGTTTGGGCACAGAATGACCCTAATTCAAACTTGTATATTGCAAGAATGAAAGATCCGTATACAATTGACACTAATGCAGTCAAGATAGCTTCTGCTCAATACGACTGGGAAATTCATGCCTACAAGGTAAATGAAGGACCAAGCGTTATAAAAAGAAACGGTAAAATATTTATTTCATATTCTGCAAGCGGTACTGATGCTCTGTATTGTCTGGGACTTCTTACAGCCTCGGATACAAGCGATTTGTTGAATCCTGATTCATGGGTGAAAACACCTCATCCGGTGATGACTTTCAATACAGAAGCCGGACAGTATGGCCCGGGACACAATACCTTTACGGTGTCCGAGGATGGTAGTGAAGATATCCTTGTATACCATGCCCGCCAGGAAGAAAAGTACATTAGCGGCAGCTATGAACCTCTGTATGATGCAGGAAGACATACACGGGTTCAGAAATTGTTCTGGAACAGTGACGGTACTCCAAACTTCGGAACACCGATGGCTGACGGAAAAGTACTGTCAACGGTGAAGGTTAAAGCAAAAATTATGGAGAATAATATTATTAAAGGAGCATCTGCAACAGGCTACAGTATTATAGGCACTAAATGTGATGCTTCAAATAAAAAGGCCACCATATATATCAGTAAAAGCAACAGTACTGTAAAGGACATTTCGTCAGTGCCTTTGACATATGAGCTGGCAAGCGGTTGTACAATAGATGGAATAAACGGGCAAACGGTGAACTTGACACAGCCAATTTATGTTAAAATCAAAATGCCGGATGGGAGCGTTCAGGTATGGACAGTAGAAGGCGTACTCTGCAATAATCCTGTTTTAGGAGGACAATTTGCTGACCCGGACATTCATGTTTTTGGCGATAAATTCTATATCTATCCCACCACAGACGGATTTTCAGGATGGAGCGGAACGCAGTTCCATGCTTTTTCATCATTAGACATGGTTAACTGGAAAGATGAAGGCGTTATTCTTGATGCAGGAGTGGGGAAGGAAGTTCCTTGGGCGGTAGGAAGTGCTTGGGCACCAACCATTGAAGAAAAGAACGGAAAATACTATTTCTACTTCTGTGCAAAGCGTTCAGACGGTAAATCCTGTATTGGGGTTGCTACCTCTAACAGTCCAACAGGGCCATTTGTAGCAGAGAAATCGCCCTTAATCACACCTGAGAATCTGGAAAACAGTGTAACAGTAAGTCAGACTATAGACCCGTCAGTCTTTACTGATGACGATGGAACTTCCTATCTGCTTTTTGGCAATGGTTCACCTGCCATAGTTCAGCTAAATAATGATATGATAAGCCTTAAAGCGGGGTCCATGAGTAAGCTGAGTGGTGCTACTGATTTCAGAGAGTCAATTACAGTGATAAAGAGAAACGGTCTCTATCATTTCACATGGTCATGTGACGATACAGGGAGTGAAAATTATCATATAAACTACGGTACTTCAAGCAGCCTGTATGGGCCTATCCAATATCAGTATACGGTTTTATCAAAGAATCCTGACATGAATATTCTTGGAACCGGACATCAATCAATTATAAAGCTTCCCAACAAGGATGAGTACTATATGGCTTACCACAGATTTGTAACACCACTGAATCAATATACCAGCGGACTTGGGTATCACAGGGAAACCTGTATTGATAAGGTAGAGTTTGATACAAAAAGCGGATTAATGAAGGTAATCATTCCAACAGTAGAAGGGGTTGCGGAAACACCAATTGACACAGAAATAGTGGGTGATTATAACGGTGACAAAACAATAAACGCAATTGATTTTGCATTCTTAAAACAATACCTGATGGGTAAGATTGAGAGTTTTCCGGTACAGGACAAAATGTTTGTCGGAGATTTAAATATGGATGGTGAAATAAATGCTATTGATTTAGCAATACTGAAAGGGTATTTGCTTGGGAAGTTTGATAAATTACCGTATATTAATTAGTGGGATTTACGGGGAACTGTCGGCGGGCATACTGCCTATGTGATAATAGATTGCCTATATAAGATAGAGTCGCTATTTATGAGTTTTGGGATTCATTGATAGTGGCTTTTTTTCTGGTTATGTGAGGGTTTTTGCAGGAAGGATATATGTTTTGCCAATTTAAAGGAAGTTATGGTAAAATATTGGTTGAGTGAGATGGGAAGTAAATATAGGATAAACTGAAAGTAGGATGGTAATGAAAAAGGAAGCTCAAAAAATATATTCTGTAAACTATATATTATTTATAAAAACATTTCTGTTGGGAGTTATTCTTACTGAATCCATTTATATGTTAAAAATAATAGCAGGAACGCTAATTAATAATATATCGGATTTATGGCTTTGGATGATTTCAATAACCTATTTCTTTGGGTTTACTTATTGCCTTTTTCCAAAAATCAAGGAAAGAGTATCATTTATATTTAAAAGCCTTACACTTAACGAGTGCAAATTAAGTGAGAGAACATCAGCTTTATTTATAACTTATAGAATCGATTTGTTATTTCCGTTACTTATGGGAGTGATAGTCACTTGCGTATTTGATTTCTTTGGTTTGTATAATACTAAGAAGTGGTTGATTTTTTTATCTTGGCGGCAGCTGTTTATTATTATTTTACTGCCATTTGTTTTCTGGCTTTCTGGATTTTTGAGAAAATCACTTTTACAGAATTTTGATGATAAAGCAACGTCATTTTTCATGAGTGATAAGGAAATTAATAATAAAAATGATGATAAATTTATGTTTAATGATAAAGCTGAAAGTTTTGCTGAGAGCATTTATAATCACGGATTGCCGGACAGTTTAGTATTTGGAATTGATGCACCGTGGGGGACAGGTAAATCAAGTTTTATCAATCTTTGCAAGGAGTATTGGAAAGGGAAATATATCAGCCAAATAATAGTATATAATTTTGAACCGTTAAGATATGAAAATAGAGAGGATTTATTAAGGATTTTTATTGATGGCTTAGTTAAAGAAATTAAAAAACAGGTTTTTGTGCCTGAACTTGGGTCACTTCTTTCGAAATATGCCAAAATGTTAAAGAATACTAAACCGTCGTTTTCATACTCAGGATTGCGGTTTGATTTATCTATTGAGAATGAGTCAATAGATGATGTTTTTAAGAAGTTGGAAGAAGCATTGTTGCATATAGATAAAAAAGTTATCATTATTATTGATGATTTAGACCGATTGGATTTTTTAGAGATTCAAGAAATACTTTTTGTAGTGAAAAAATCTTTTATGCTACCGAATATTTCATATGTGCTTTGCTATGATACAGAAAATATTGCAGCTCGTGGACGAAAGAATTTTAACACTGAAAAGATTTCGGAATTTTTAGAAAAATTTGTTAACATGAAAATCAGCCTATATTTAGACAAAAAGTTATTGCTTAAAGATTTTATAGAAAACAAGGATTCGTCTTTAGCCGAAAACTTATCTGCAAATAATGAACTTGTATCAAAAGCAGTAGAAGGGCTAAGAAATATTTTTGAATCAAAGGATTTTCATCTATACATATCATTTATCGGCGATGCCAGAAAGTTGAAGAGGCTTGTTAATACAATTGTATTACTTGGGATTGAACAAACGGATTTCCAAAATTGTGATTTTGATAAGCAGGATATTATACATTTAATATTGATTTACATAAACTACCCTAACGTTTTTAGAAAAATATATAACACAGAAACTCAGGGCAGAAAAGGATTCTTCTCGGTTGTTTCAAAGAATGAAGATGGGTATCCAAAAAGCAAAAATTCAGATAAAGATGGTAAAAACTCGTATGAGAATTCCACTTACTACACGGAGTACATCAAAACCCTTTCTAAAAGGCAAAAATTTCTTATAGATAAAGTGTTTAGCGTAAATCAAAAATTTATAGATTCTTCGACAGGTAAACCCTTGAATAGAGAAACAATAACGCAGGAAATGATTACATCATATGCTTGCTTTAATGGTACGATATTGAATGACAGGGATAGAAATTTAGAAAGATATTTAAATCTTATTGTTAATCAGTCAAATCCTATAAAAACAGAGCAATATAGGTTCTATGTTAACTTAAAAGATGATATTCTGTCTGTAAAAACAATAAAAGATGTGCTTAACAGTAAAGAATTTTCTTTTTTAGAAAATGAAGAACGCCATGAGAGACTTTGGAGGACATTGGTAAATTCTTTACATGCACAATTTACACCTGAAAAAGCCAAAGAGGTAATAAATTATGCGGTACTTAATTTACATAAACATTCACTTCTTAAAATTGAAAAAATTAACATTGGTTTTAGAAGTACTTTGGTATTTTTTATTGTAAAATTGCTTGATAAAGTTGGTTGGAACGATATTGAAGGAGAGTTTTTAAATAATGACAATAAAAATATCCATGGAATTGCAGAGTGGATATTTGGTGAAGGTGAGCATATAAGTGAAGGGATTATAAATGCTTTAAGTAAAGAAGAACGAGGCGTCATGGGATTATATGATTTACTGAAATTCCGTTTATATTGTTGTGCAGAAAGAGGTAGTGATTTGTTTAATTTAGAGAGGTCACTTTATATACACGGAAATCCTCAAGCTATTCCATCAAGTGATTTTAGTATTAAAGGTGATATTAGTACCCGATTAATTGGAGAAATGCGTGAGATTTCTCAAAAGATTTTTCGGATATTTAAAGTTCGCTTTATAGACAAAAAAATAAATATCTTTGATGAGGTTGATAAGCTCTCTATTGAAAATGTTTGCGGAAAATATTCAGAGTTTGTTAAGTTAAAGGGTAATTTAGGTGAAATTATTGATTTGGACAATAGACTGCTTATCTTAAAGAATAATATGAAAATATTTATATTATACCAGTTAGGAAATAGTATGTCTCCAGATAATAGTCTTGGGTGCGGTTATTATGACATAACAGGGTACAAAGATAATCAAGGGATACGGAAGACAGTCAATGATTACATTTTTGGCTATTGCTTTAATCCAGAAATAAGTGAAAGTAATTGCAAGTATTTTATAGATTATTTATTATCTAATTTGTCACGGACATATACACTTTATGGTAATACAAATTATATACCAAATATAGATGAATTTACTATATCTTTGGATAAGAAAGAACTAATTATGTACTGGCAGAAGCATAGGAGTATAATAAAATCAAAAATTTCTAGAAGTGAGAATAGAGAAGTTCATACAAGTAATTATACTGTATCTTATGCAAATGGTGTTGATGGAATTTATAATGTACTTGATGCTTTTTTAATAAATAGTGATAACGTATAAAAATAAGAGCTAAATTCAAAAATTTTGATTTTAGCAATATCTATGCATTTTACTTACTTTTAATACAATACCTAACTTTTATCAAAGGAGAAACAAACTATGGAAATCGTGAAAATACCGATTGTGGATTTTTTAAAATACAGTTTAGAAAGTGCATACGAACGAGGCTTCTCGTGGATTATGTGTCTTTTGGCAAGAGATGCGGATGCCGAAGAAACTTATCAGCAAGTTAAAAGATACTGGAATTCTTTAAATGATGTGACTGGGAATACTATTTTGTTTGTTTTTGCCGGGAAGCATGGTGAAGAAAAACTTCCTGATTCGTTGTTGTGGCATGAAGCCAAAGATTATCGTGCCTTGACAAATCCACTAATTCGATTCGTAAATGATAATACGCCCTCAGTGCTAAGGTGCATATATCCGACATTTGACTATAAGACAGATGAAATAAATGAGCTTGCAGTTACCCATACGAGTTCAATTACAGAGCTAAAGAATTTTTTGGGGTTATCCGAAAAAGATATACCCTCTTTGGTGTTTATCCCAACACACAAGCTTGCTTGTGAAAAAAAGGTTGTTGTGAAAAAAAGGTTGTTGTGCGACTGGGAAAAGAAAACCTATACCAGACGGTTAAAGGAATAATTGAATCTCTTGAAGAACCACTTATAAAGCTTAAGAAAACTCAAGATAATTACGAAAATAGTCGAAGACATCTTATGGAAATTAATAAAGAGCTAGAGTACTTGAGAAGGGGCAGGAAAACACAGAAGCGCTTTAATGAAGCAAAAAGCTATTTAGATAGTCTTGTTAGAAATACAGAGGATGATTCGTTGAAGGAATGGTTACAAGAAGCGATTAGCAAAAAATCAGTTAATAAATGGCGCAGATTGGACGGTCAAACACTGTCATACATAAACAGATACGTTGATTTAATCAATCAATATCCCATGCTTGATGATGAGTGTGATACAATTGTATCTAGAATTTTTAAATTAGAGGAAGAAGAAGCAAAAGTTGCCTCTGTTAAAAATTATACATATGAAGGTTTGGCATCAATGTACGATGAATTAACACAAGTATTTAAAAATATCAGAGAGGAAAAAAATGTAAATATGAAAGCTGATATCCCTAATTTAAGGCGCTTTAAAGTTGCCTTCTCATTTCCCGGTGAACATCGCGATAAAGTTGAGGAAATAGCTGAAAAGTTAGTAGAGATTTTTAGTAAAGAACAGATTCTTTACGATAGATATCATCGTGCGGAGTTTGCACGCCCCAATCTTGATACGCATCTTCAGAAATTGTATCATGACCATTCTGATTTGATTGTGGTATTCATATGTGCCGATTACCAAGAAAAGAAGTGGTGTGGCATTGAGTGGAGGGCAATTCGTGACCTTTTGAACCAAAAAGTTGCAGACGATAGGATTATGTTTGTCAAATGTGGGCAGGGAGCAGTTGACGGTGTTTTTGGCACAATTGACGGCTACATAGATACAAATGAAGTTTCAACAGACGATATAGTAAGCGATATTATTATTAGACATAAGTCGCTTGCCTAAGCATAGTTTTAAGAACCTCTTGGCAGTTCTAAAGATATGTTTCAGAATAATACCTTTATAATTATAAGAAAAAAGTCGCATTGCGGCTTTTTTCAATTTATATTAAATATTAGCTCGTATTTTACCATTTTAAATAAAATATGGTAAAATATTATTAATTTATACGAAGTCTCATTATAACAAGCATACATATCAAATGAATTTAAAGTTTATTTTAGGGAGGGTATTTTAATGAAAAAAATCAAACGCCTTATCGCCTTAGGAATTTTGACAGCGGCGCTTATTTCACCATTCCCGTCAGCTTTCCAAAATGGCAATCAAGCGCTGGCTCTGAACAACAATCTGGGTTTGACACCACCAATGGGGTGGAACAGCTGGAACATCTTCGGAGGTGACATCAATGAAGATAAGATTAAGCAAATTGCAGATGCTATGGTTTCTACAGGAATGAAGGATGCAGGCTATGAGTATGTCAACCTTGATGACAATTGGATGGCAAACCCTGCCCGTGATGTAAATGGAAAGCTTATTCCTGACCCAAAACGTTTTCCTAACGGTATGAAAGCTTTGGGAGATTATATTCATGCAAAAGGACTAAAGTTTGGAATTTATGGTGACAGGGGAGTGACTACTTGCTGCAACGTTCCACAGAGTGGAAGTCAGGGGTATGAGGAACAGGATGCAAATACATTTGCTGAGTGGGGCGTAGATTATTTGAAATATGATAATTGTGCTTCAGACAGTAACCTGCAAGCAGGCTACGAAAAAATGCAGAGTGCTCTTTTGAAAACAGGCAGGCCGATTTTTTACAGCATATGCTGTTGGTATTTTGCAGGGCCATGGATAGTAGATTGTGGTAATTCCTGGAGAACTACAGGAGATATTAGTGACAACTGGGGAAGTGTTGCAAAAATTATTGATGAAAACTCCAAGTCAGCCTCTTATGCAGGCCCGGGCCATTGGAATGATCCGGATATGTTGGAGGTTGGTAATGGTAATATGACAGATACAGAATACAAAGCGCATTTTAGTATGTGGTGTTTGATGGCAGCTCCACTTATTGCAGGAAATGATTTACGGAATATGACTGGTACTACAAAAGACATTCTTACCAACAAAGAAGTCATCGCTATTGACCAAGATGCTGCCGGCGTTCAAGGTACCAAGGTAAGTGCTTCCGGAGATCTTGAAGTATGGTGCAAGCCTCTGGGGACAGACGGTACCACAAAGGCAGTTATCCTTTTGAACCGAGGAGGCGTTTCGTCAGATATTACAGTTAACTGGAAAGATATTAAGCTTTCCGATGGCTCTGTAAAGGTTCGTGATCTTTGGGAGCATAAGGATTGCGGAACCTTTGACACCGGGTATACCGCCAATGTACCGTCCCATGGTGCGGTGGTATTAAAAGTTCAGACAAGCTCTGCAAATACGGATATAATGTATGGTGATGTTGATGGAAATGGCGTGATTGATGCACTGGACTATTCTTTAATTAAACGGTATCTTCTGGGTCAGATTTCGGATTTTCCTCATTCAAACGGCAAACTTGCTGCTGATGTTGACGGAGACGGTCAAATAACTGCACTGGATTTTTCATTAAGCAAGCAATATTTACTGGGGATTATTACTAAGTTTCCTGCCCAGAAATAATTAAGAGGATTATGCAAAGCTTAAATAGAAAATAAAATAACAGCAAGTAAAATCAAGCAGTGCTCTCTCTAATTATTTATAATATGTCTAGGGTGGTTGAAACGGGGTGTACTAAACAATGTACGAGTGGCACAAACAAATTCAAATAATTGTTGATGAAATTGACAAATGTATTAAAAATTATAATGATGAAGCCTTGACACTACGCTTTTTGTCTAGAAGACTGGGTTATTCCGAATTTTATGCAACGAGAAAATTCAAAGAAATATCGGGTATGCAATTCAGGGATTATCTTCGGCATAGAAAATTAGCCTTCGCACTAAAGGAGGTTCGGGATAGTGAAAAAAGCCTTTTAGATATTGCGTTTGATTATGGCTTTTCATCGCATGAAGCTTTTACCAGAGCTTTTAAAGCAACCTATGGTGTAGCTCCTAATGAGTACCGAAAGAAGCCTACCCCTGTCGTTCTTCGTACAAAAATAAACCCTTTCGACCGCTACTTTTTAGGATTAGGAGAGATTGGCATGATGAAATCTACAGATGATATAAAAATATATTTTGTAACCATACCCGCACACAAATTTTTACATATTAAAAACTATGAGAGTAACGGGTATTGGGATTTTTGGCAAAAGCAAGATCTTATTCCGGGACAGGACTGCGACACAATTTGCGGCTTACTCGATAGTATCAAGGGCAAATTGGATGACGATGGCGGGAGCGAACCGAACAGCAGCAGCGGTCAGATTATGGCGTACATAAATGACCCTGAGGGCAGGCTTTGTGACTGGGGTATTCCACGTTCAGAGTGTTACGGTGTACGACTTCCTTTTAATTATAAAGGCGAAGTACCTCCGCAAATGCTTATGATTGATGTTCCCGAGGCCGAGTATATTGTTTTTGAACACGGACCTTTCGACTATGAGCAGGAAAATCGTAGTGTAGAAGAAAAGATTGAAAAGGCAATGGCAACTTTTGATTTTGCAGGCACTGATTACTGCTTTGATACTTCTCCCGGTAGAATAATTTACTTTTATCATAATCCGGAACGGTTTTTTAAGTATGTCAGACCGGTGAGGAAGTAATAACTAAATAGGATACAACAAAATTCCAAGTTATAGGACAGATTAACTTGGAATTTTGTTGTACCTGAGAAAACACTGAAACAATTATTGTGCAACTTATCCGGACTGCATTATGTTAATTACCAAAATGTTTATTAAAAAAGTCGCCTTCACGGCTTTTTTTAATTTATATGACTTTTCTGATATAACTATTTGTTATTACCAAATTGGGACAAATTATGGTAAAATATTGCACAGGTATTATTCTATTTTATTAAAAGGATAGAGACGAATATACATAAATAAAATAATAGTAATATTAAACCGTCCTTCGACGGCGGAAGCTTCACCATAAATTACATTTCTACAATATTGTCCGAATTGTCCGATAAATCGGCTTTTGCAGCAATAGACGGCATAGGCTTTCATGATTACAATTCAGTTGCGGACTGCTCGCTTTTATCCAGTATACACCAGCTCTATCCCACAGTACCCATGTATTTGACCGAGCGCTCCACCCATAACGAGGATGGAGCGGACCGCATTTGTACAATACTTCCGAAATTACATAAAATCCTAACACGAACTGAACATTTATAACTAATGTTGAATATAGCCATTGCACATTGTTCTTGTGATATAAAGTTATATGGTCTGAATGAATTATCAGGGTATCCGCTCATATAGGATGCATTTGCTGCAGTCCATACTTTTGCTACAAACCAGTCCTTACTGTTTACATCAGTGAAATATGAAGAATTTCCCTATGAAGATTATAAGTCACTCTAAAGGTAATATTGTGCAAAAAATTGGAATAAATTGCTCAATTTGATACAGCAATTGACTTGGGTTAGAATTGTATGTTAAAGTAAATTTTGGAATAAATTTCATGTATTTGATATTGCTTCTGATTTATAGTATTGAAAAAGTGGGAGGATAAGAAATATGAATATTAAAAGTATGATAGGTATTGTTTTAAGCATTGTAATTATGCCTTGCCTCGTAGCATGCAGTAATGCTAAGGAAAGTGTTAATGAAGTTGCTGTGGTAACCTCATCGTCAACCTTATCATCAACCTCACCATCAACTCCATCAGTAACCCATTCAAAGAGAGAAACCCCAATCGTGTATATGACTCCTGACATCAGCTCCAAGGGTTTAATAGCTGCTTATAAGGCGCTGGACTGGACACCGAAAGGTAATGTTGCAGTGAAGCTCAGCACAGGTGAGCCGCCGGCTAGTAACTATCTCAAGCCGAAATTGATTAAAGAACTGGTGCAGTCAGTCAAGGGTACAATTGTGGAATGTAATACAGCGTATGGAGGCTCCCGAATCAGTACAGCCATGCATATGCAGGTCGCGAAGGATCATGGCTTTACCGCGATTGCAAAGGTAGATATTTTGGATGCCGACGGTTCAATGAGGCTGCCGATATCAGGGGGAGCCCATCTGAAAGAAGATCTTGTAGGAGCACACTTTTCCAATTATAATTCATATCTTGTATTATCTCATTTTAAAGGACATGAAATGGCCGGATTTGGAGGTGCTATTAAGAATATTTCAATAGGTCTTGGTTCGAGGGAAGGAAAATGTCTGATCCATACAGCCGGCAATAGTAATTCAAGTATATATGGACAAAATCAGGATGCCTTTCTGGAATCTATGGGTGAGGCTGGTAAGGCAGTTTCTGACAGCTTGGGAAACGGAAGGAATATTGTTTACATCAATGTGATGAATAATCTTAGCATAGATTGTGACTGTAACGGCAATCCGGCAAAACCGGAGATTGCTGATATCGGAATACTTGCATCCACTGACCCGGTAGCGCTGGATAAGGCATGTATAGATCTTGTATATGCTGCAAAAGGCAGTGAATCCCTCAAAGAAAGAATTGAAGATTTGAATGGATTACATACGTTGGAATACGCAGAGAAAATAGGTCTTGGTTGTCGCACTTATAAATTGGTGAATATTAATGATTGATATACTGCAGCGTGAGTTTATATATTTATTCTATTACTTTAGTGTACAATTGGAACAGATTTTTACATATTGGCTGTTAGGCATGCTCATAGGGTCTGCGGTGTCGGTGTTTGGTAAGGAACGGATACATCGGCTGTTCAGTGGCTTGCAGAATAAGAGGCTTGGGGTATTAGGCATTTTCCTTGCCTGTTGTCTTGGGATAATCTCTCCGCTTTGCATGTATGGAACAATTCCAATTGCCGCTTCCTTTTCAGAGAAGGGTATGAGAGACGACTGGCTGGCTGCTTTTATGATGTCATCGATTTTGTTAAATCCTCAGCTGATTATTTATAGTGCAGCATTGGGAACTAAGGCATTGATTGTACGAATTATCGCCTGCTTACTATGTGGATTTATGGCAGGGTTGCTAATAAAGTTATTCTACAGAGAAAAATCATTTTTTAATTTCAGCGGTTTTTCTGAAATGAAGAGCCATGATACAGATGCCAACATTCTACTACGTTTCCTTAAAAATTTTGGAAGAAATGTGAAAGCAACCGGTCTGTACTTTCTTCTGGGAATATTATTATCCGCGCTGTTTCAGAGATATGTACCGGCAGATGCATTTGCTAATTTATTTGGTAGCAACAAGGGATTTGGTGTACTGATAGCAGCTACAATAGGTGTTCCGCTTTACATGTGCGGAGGAGGAACAATACCGCTTTTGCGGCAGTGGTTATTTGACGGTATGAGCATGGGATCTGCAGCAGCTTTCATGATTACAGGGCCAGCCACAAAAATAACCAATTTGGGTGCTGTGAAAATTGTATTGGGTACCAGACGGTTTGTGCTGTATTTAGCATATGTTATAATTTATGCACTTTTAATTGGATTCTTATTAAATATTGGAATTTAATAGCGTTTAGAATAACCGGCGTTTTCAAAAAACACCCAAAAAAGTCTTTGATATGTTCCCTCGAACAGATGTTTCCATAACACCAAAAATTTGAATTATATCGTGTCTTGTATCCTGCGTTTTTTATGGTAAAAGATTAAGACTCCTTTTAATATGATATCTATATTGTTTCTCCATCGTAATATTAAGAGATTTGTAAACATAGACTAAAAACGAACATTTAGATTATAATGTTCATATATTAATAATACATTATTGTGTTTACATATATATGTAAGTTTGATATGATAATATATAAGGGAGATAATATATATGGATAACAATATAGTTTCAAAAGAAAAGTTTATTGAAAAGGTTCAAGAGTTTATTTCAAATGCTGATGGACCCTTTAGTATTGCTGTAGCAGATATTGATAATTTTGAAAGTATAAATAAAATATATGGGTATAAAATAGGAGACAAGGTTATTGAAAAACTTGTGTCTATATTTACACAAAACCTTACAGGTATGGATTTAGTTACTCGTCATGGAGATGAATTTAACTTTCTTCTTGTTAAAAAAGGTGCAGAAAGAAGTTTTATGGAAATGGAAGAAATAAGACGATATCTTTCGGACAATATGTTTCCGCTGAGTGATTCCAATAAAATAGAGAATGTTTATATTACTATAAGCTGTGGTATAGCCAGTTATCCACGAGATGCCAAAAACGCAGTTGAACTTTTCAGGGTTGCTGATAGTGCAATGTTCAGGGCAAAAAAGCTTGGAAAGAATAGAGTCTGCTTGTCAGAAGCAGAAAGTATGGTTTTGAAATCAAGTTACTTTACTAAAACACAGGTTGACAGACTGGCAGGATTGTCAAAAGAAAAAGAAAAAACAGAAGCTTTTTTGTTACGTGAAGCCTTGGATGATTTATTTAAAAAATATAGTAAGTAATATTAAAACTTAATATATAAATTTTGCTTAATCCATAGAATGGAACGGGAGAACCAATTATTTGGGGTGAGTCCGTAGTTAAGGTAGGGTAATCTTTCAAACCGAACCCGTCAGCTAATCTCGTAAGCATTGAAAGAGAAGGTGATTAATATGCATTAGTTGTACCTTTTATTAGGTACACCCTTTTATGCGCTATGGATAACTCTTTCATAGTGTTTTTTTATTTTTAAGAAAATTTAATTTGGGGAGGCGCAGTTAATGTTTAGAAACAAATTGAAATCTATTTTCCCGGTAATACTAATACTTATATTGCTGGCAGGATGTGGAAGTAAAGGAGTAAATATTGGAGTGGTTACCGGAACAACCTTTGAAGAACAAGCTAGAAAGCTGACTAAAGTTAAGGAAGTAAAGCTTTACAAGGATGATACATTGACTCTTTGGGAATTGTCCAACGGAAGAATTGATGGAGTAATAACAGACCGAATGGTTGGAACAATCGGTATAAGAGACGGCGGCTATAAAAATCTAAAACTTGCAGGAGATTTATTATATAAAGAAACCATTGCGGTTGCAATTAATCAGAAGGACGATGCCCTGAGACAGGCTATAAACAAAGTATTAAATGAAATAATTTCTGATGGTACATATGAAAAAATCAGTAAAAAATATTTCGACATTAATATCCTTGATGGAGTTGATTATAAACCAACAATCCCCAATGAAAAACCTGCAACTGATGATAGTCTGGATAGAGTTAAGAAGGCGGGAAAAATAAAATTTGCAATGAGCGGAGGTTATCCTCCATTTAATTACTTCAATGATAAAGAAGAACTTACGGGCTTCGATGTCGATATTGGAAAAGAAGTAGCAAAGCGACTGGGGGTCAGCTACGAACCCATTACCACCGATTGGAGCGGAATACTTGAAGGCCTGAGGAGTAAACGCTATGACGGTATTTTTGGTAGTATGGCTATAAGTAAGGACCGTTCTGAAGTAGTTGACTTCACAGACCCTTACTATTATTCAGGTGCACAATTAATTGTAAGGAATGATTCAAAAATAAACAGTCCGGACGATTTGAAATAGGCAGGAGGATAATTTATTGAAATACGATTGGAGCATACTAATTGAAAAATTTCCGATATTTTTACCTGCGGCATTTGAAACACTAAAAATAACAGCTGCAGCCATAATAGTCGGTTTGGTAATTGGACTTTTAACGTCAATGTGCAGAATTTCTAAAATAAAGCTTATATATTATCCAGCAACTTTTTACGTTAATTTGGTCAGAGGCACGCCTATATTATTACAATTATTCATTGTATATTATGGGTTAACTGATATTGTTAATCTTTCCGCATATCCTTCTGCAATAATTGCTTTTGGTCTCCACAATGGGGCATATATATCAGAAATATTCCGAGGCGCAATTAAATCAATAGACAGAGGGCAGTTTGAAGCTGCCCGGTCTATTGGAATGAGTAAATTTAGGGCTATGTACCGTATTATACTTCCTCAGGCTTTAAAGCGAGCTGTTCCACCATTGGGAAACCAATTTATAATTGCGACAAAAGATTCCTCACTTGCTAGTGCAGTAACAGTAAAAGAGTTATTACTTAAATCTCAACAGATGGGTTCTTCTACATTCCGTTTTATGGAGTACTTTTTAATTGCTGGAATTTATTATTTTATAATGACCTCAATACTTGGATTCTTCGTGCATAAACTTGAGAAAAGACTAGCCGTTAGTGACAGATAGGAGTGAGATAAACATGATGCTGGAAGTAAAGAATCTACACAAGAGTTTTGGAAAACATGAAATATTAAAAGGAATAAATCTATCGGTGGAAGAAGGCGAGGTAGTAGTAATAATCGGGCCCAGCGGCTCAGGAAAAAGTACATTACTGAGATGTATTAATTTTCTGGAAAAAAAACAAAAAGGTGTAATTAATATAAATGGGGTACGAATTGAAAACAAAGAACGAACAATAAATAAAATGCGTCAAAATGTTGGTATGGTTTTTCAGCACTTCAATTTATTTCCTCATAAAACAGTCCTGGGAAATATTATAGAAGGACCTGTCCAAGTTAAAGGTGAAAATAAACAGATAGCTATTCCCGAGGCCTTGGGGCTTCTTGAAAAGGTGGGGTTAATTGACAAAAAGGATGCTTATCCGGCTATGCTGTCAGGCGGTCAGAAACAAAGAGTTGCAATTGCACGTACCTTGGCCATGAAACCTCAAATGATCTTATTTGACGAACCAACTTCAGCCCTTGATCCGGAGTTGGTTGGAGAAGTACTCAATGTAATGAAAGAATTGGCACTTGAAGGAATGACAATGATTATTGTGAGTCACGAAATGGGCTTTGCAAGAGAAGTATCCGATAGAGTGATTTTTATGGATGATGGTAAAATCCTCGAAGAAGGAACTCCTGATCATATATTTACTAATCCACAGAATGAAAGAACTCAAACATTTCTAAGTAAAATTCTATAGACTTAGCATCTAAGGAAATGAAGGGAGAGATTTGATGCAAAGAAATTATAAGGACATACCTATGTGGAAGAACGTAACCGAGTATGAATGGAATGATTGGCGATGGCAGCTTGCCAATAGAATAACAACGATTACTCAATTGGAACAGGTAGTAAACTTAACTGTTGAGGAAATAAGGGGAATAGAGAAGTGTCTGAAAAAGCTACGAATGGCAATAACTCCTTACTATGTAACATTAATGAATCCGGAAGACCCGGCTTGCCCCATAAGAAAGCAAGCCGTACCTACAATTAATGAAACATATATATCAACATGTGATAGCAGTGATCCACTGCACGAAGGAATAGATAGTCCTGTTAATGGACTAACCCATAGGTATCCGGACAGAGCATTGCTTCTTGTTACCGATCAGTGCTCAATGTATTGCCGACACTGTACAAGGAGAAGATTTGCCGGAAACGACGATAAAGAGCTTTCTATTACTAATGTTAATAAAGCAATTGAATATATAAAGAACACAAAGCAAATAAGAGACGTTATTCTGTCCGGTGGAGATGCCTTATGTATATCGAATGAACGTCTTGAATATATACTCAAAAGCTTAAAAGCAATAAATCACGTAGAAGTAATTCGTATTGGCACAAGAGTACCTGTCGTCATGCCTCAAAGAATTACCCCTGAATTATGTAATATGCTAAAAAAATACCATCCTTTATGGATTAATACTCAATTCAACCATCCGAATGAACTGACCCCTGAGGCAATTAAAGCATGTGAAATGTTGTCAGATGCCGGTATTCCCCTTGGTAATCAATCTGTATTACTCAGCAATATAAATGATTGTCCCTACATTATGAAAAATTTGGTCCAAGGACTTGTGAAGTCAAGAGTAAGACCATATTATCTTTACCAATGTGACCTTTCAGAGGGAATTGAACATTTCAGGACTCCGGTGACAGTCGGGGTTGAAATAATAGAAATGCTAAGAGGTCATACATCAGGTTTTGCAGTTCCAACCTTTGTTATTGATGCTCCAGGCGGCGGCGGTAAAATTCCTGTAAACCCTCAATATTTATTATCACAATCAAATGATAAAGTTATATTAAGGAATTTTGAAGGAGTAATATGCAGTTATACAGAGCCGCAGGATAAAACACACCAATGTCACGAATGTGGTTTATGCGACAAGTATAAGGAAAGCGCATGCAGGGGATTAGAAAAACTATTTCAAGAAAAGGAAATTTGTCTTATTCCTAGAAACAATATTAGAATAAACAGAAGGGAACAATTTCATGACACTATTAAATCATAAATTACATGAAAATAATCAACTTATTTACTACAGCAACATAGATAAAGTTAAAATATTTATAGACCAGATTAATAAAAGACTTAAAATCCTGGACTATGATAATATTTCGACCAGAGAGATACTAAATATATTAGATTTCGCAAAAGAAATTGAACTTGGCAAAGTAATAACAAATTGCAGAATTAAAAACCTTGATACCTTTAGAAATTTGCATTTTAAAGTTGAGGGGTTAATAAACGGATTTTTTGACGGTGAAGATGCATATTGTGTATCTTACTTTATTGACAAAGAGCGTGAAATATCAGATTTCATTCAAAAAGAAAATGAAATTCTTGAGAATACTACTTTATATTCCACAAATTCCCGTCCGACAGATACGATTAAGTATACAATAAGACGAGCTGAAAGTAATGATATACCTGAGATGGCCAGATTATTCTCAAGCGTATTTTCAACATATCCGACGCCCATTTTTAATGAAGTTTATCTGAGTAAAATTATTAACAGACAAACCATATTTAAGGTTGCAGTTGAAAATGGCAAAATCATAAGTATTGCATCAGCAGAGTTGGATTTGTTAAATATGAACGCAGAAATAACCGATTGCGCAACTCAGCCGGACTACCGTGGAAAAGGTTTATTAACTTCCATTATAGAGTCCCTTGAGCAGGAGCTTACCAATAAAGGATTCAAATCCTTTTACAGCCTGGCAAGAGCCATTAATCCGGGTATAAATAAGTCCTTAAGCAAACTAAACTATCGTTATAGAGGTAGACTTATAAATAACTGCCATATATGCGGAAGGTACGAGGATATGAATATATGGGTTAAAAATATTTAGGGGGAATTAAGATGAAATTAATCTTTTCCATAGTACATGATGATGATTCGTATACTGTTATTGAAGAACTTAACAACAGTGGTTATTACGTAACTAAACTTTGCTCAACCGGCTCATTTCTTAGGACTGGTAATACAACTTTACTTATTGGCATAAATGATGAAGAGCTGGAACCTGTTTTAGAGATTATTAAAGCAAATTCCAAAAGACGAACGCAGTATGTTCAAACTACAACCCATGGAGCACTTCCGGGAATTTTCGCTACCGTTGGAACAGAGGTAAGTGTTGGTGGTTCAACTATATTTGTTATTAATGTTGAAAAAATGGAGAAGTTCTAAGTATACGGACTTATATAAAAAATGGTATATCAATAATTCCAGCATAGGGATACTGATATACCATTCTTTCTTTTTAGTCATCTTTTGAAAAAGAGCGCAAAAACCCCGTTTAACTCAAGTTAACTGTGTATTTGAATATAATTTGCTTATAAAAAGCTAAATAATTATTTGCATATAATTTGGATACATCGTATAATTGATTGAGTTATCAGTCAAATAATATGTAAAAGAAGGCGTTATATGTCCAGAAACAAACGAAAGAATGAAGTTTTAACGCAAGCTCGGAAAGAGAGTATATTGCGAGTCGCAATAAAACATTTTTCTGAAAAAGGATATCAAGGTACTAATGTATCTGAAATTGCTAAGGAACTTGGTATAAGTCAGGGGATAGTTTTTTGGTATTTTCAAACTAAGGAAAACCTATATAAAAACGCATTTATGCAGGAATTTATAGAAATAAAATTAGCAAGTTCAAGAATTCTCCATAATGATTATTTGCAGCCTTTAGAAAAATTAAGAAGTATAATATCGGAAATGATTAAAGTGTACCAAGAGAAAAAAGAAGGATGTATGTTAATCCTTCAGATTCTTTCCAATACAGAACTACAGCATGTCTTATCAATAGACATAACCAATGTATATAATGACCTATTTAGTGATTTAGAGTTACTTTTCTGCGAAGCTGGAGCGTCTAATCCAAAATTAAAGGCAAGGAATTTTGTAGCACTACTTGATGGATTTATGATACAAATCCTTTTAGGTCTGGATATAGGAGAACGTGAGACGCTTGTCAATGATATTTTACATAGATATGAACTTGTATAAATATGAAGGTAAAATGCAGTTTGAATTGTTGTATTAATTAAGAACAGGGACATAATTAAAGTTAGTTAGTCTTATTATGCAAACTTAGAAACATACGTGTATTTTAATTGTAACAAGAAAGGGAGTGAATCTTAAGTAAGACTTGTACGGGTAACGTACGTTCTTACTTAAAATTATGAAAGAAGATAACAAGCACAATACATATAATACTTTATTTCATTGGCATAGTTTCAGATTAAAACTTGTATTTGAGGGTATAGCAGTTGGTATTTTGACAGGGTTATTGATTATTTTATATCGATTTTCTTTAGAAAAATCCATGGAGTTCATTAAATATATATATGGAGTTTTATTAATAAAACCATATCTGATACCAATATGGGTAGGTGTATTAGTAATCGTTGGCTTTATAGTAGGGAAAATAATTAAAGCTGAACCAATGGTTAGTGGCAGCGGTATTCCTCAGGTCGAGGGAGTGTTACTAAGAAAGCTAAAAATGAGTTGGTGGAAGGTAATTCTTGGTAAGTTTTTTGGTGGGGTTTTGGCTATTGGTTCAGGTCTGTCTTTGGGGAGGGAAGGTCCGTCCGTCCAATTGGGAGCTGCTATAGGACAAGGTTTCAGCAAAATATTTAAAAGAATAAAACTGGAAGAAAAATATCTTATAACAAGTGGGGCAAGTGCCGGTCTTGCAGCTGCATTCAATGCACCGTTAGCGGGAGTAATGTTTGCTTTGGAGGAAGTTCATAAAAATTTCTCGCCATTAGTGTTACTATCATCACTGGCGGCGGCATTATCAGCAGATTATGTATCAAGCGGCTTTTTTGGTTTAAAACCTGTTTTAAATTTTAAAACTTTAAATGCTTTACCTCTAAAGTCTTACTTTTATATAATTGTTTTAGGTGTAGTATTGGGCGCATTGGGAGGGCTATTTAACAAGTCAATACTCATGTTCCAAACCTTATATTCAAAATTGAGAAGGATTCCAAAAGAGTTTCATATTATTATACCCATGATAATTTCTATATTATTAGGATTGGTACTGCCACAGGTGCTAGGTGGAGGTCATGAGTTGATTACATCTCTTTTAGCAAATGGCGGCTCTCCTATACTGTTTCTCTTGATGTTATTGTTAGCTAAGTTTTTATTTACAATGGTAAGCTATGGTTCAGGAGCTCCTGGAGGAATTTTTTTACCATTACTTTCGATTGGGGCATTAATAGGAAGTATATATGGATTTTTGGCAGTATATTTATTTCATTTTGAAAATATATATATCAATAGCTTTATAATTCTGGCTATGGCAGGTTATTTTACAGCAGTTGTAAGAGCACCTATAACAGGAATAATTCTTATAACTGAAATGACGGGCTCTTTTAATCATCTCTTATCCCTTGCCATAGTATCAATTACTGCTTATATAGTTGCTGATCTTTTAGGCTCAAAGCCTATTTATGAGTCCTTGCTTGAAAGAATTTTACGAAAACAGGGTAGAAAAGTTGCCATCGGGAGCTATAAGCATAAATCTATTTTGGAATTCGCAATTTGCATGGGTTCAGAACTTGATGGAAAAGTAATAAAAGACATAAAATGGCCGTCCCATTGTTTGCTGGTTGCAGTCAAAAGGGGGGAGCAAGAAATAATTCCAAAGGGAGATACAGCTCTATATGCCGGTGATTATTTAATTGTTCTCACAAATGATGACAAAGTATCAAAAATCAATGATTCTTTTGCAAAGATAATTGGCCACTGTGAGTAAAAGTCATAAACAACCTTGCTATAACCCTTTCTTCAGAAACAATCAAATTTTAAAGAGAGACATCTCATGACAACGGCTGCCCAAGATTTAATTTTCTGACTAAATTTTCGGCAGCTGTTAACTTTTACGCTGTAACTTGTCTATAATAATCAGAATTTCTTTAAAGTATCATTATTAAGTGATTTGGATAGGATTGGGCTGTTGGATATTCTCCAATAGCCTTTTCTCGTGTTTGCATAATCCCATGCTTTCTGTTTACACCCGGGAGATTGCGCCCATGCTGGGTGCACATAATTAAAGAAACATTAACCTCTTATTAACGTTTCTTTAATTTGTATTTAAACAAAAATATATAAAATGATTACTGTAATAAAAAATTACTTCTATACAGGAGGGTCTATAGGATATGAATAAACTCATAAAATCTATAACGTTATCAATGGTATTAGCTATCAGTTTAACCGCTGCCTTAGCCGGATGCGGAACGAAAAATGAAACCGACACAGGTTCTGATATTTCCGGTTCTGTTACTGCAGTGGGGTCATCAGCACTTCAGCCTTTAGCAGAAAAGGCAGCACAAATGTTCATGGATAAAAATAAGGATGCAAATATACAAGTGCAGGGTGGAGGTAGCGGAACAGGACTTAAGCAGGTATCCGAAGGTGGAGCTGATATAGGTAACTCTGATGTGTATGCTGCCGAAAAGCTCCCTGAGGATAAAGCAAAAGCATTGGTGGACCACAAAGTTTGTGTTGTAGGTTTTGCAACTGTTGTAAATCCTAAGATTAAAGTTGACAACTTAACAAAGCAACAGTTGATTGATATATTTTCAGGTAAAATAACAAACTGGAAAGATGTCGGCGGAGATGATATGAAGGTTGTAATTATTAATAGACCAAGTTCATCAGGAACAAGAGCAACATTTAAAAAATATGCTTTAGATGGCGCTGAAGAAGCAGAAGGTAAAGCACTTACAGAAGATCAATCAGGTACAGTTAAGAAGGCTGTAGCAGAAACAGATGGAGCAATATCATATCTTGCACTATCTTATATTGACAAAAGTGTAAAAACTCTAAAATATGAAGGTGTCGAAGCCACAGTAGAGAATATTACCAGCGGTAAGTATCCTATATGGTCTTACGAGCACATGTATACCAAGGGAAAACCTACAGGTGCGGTAAAAGCCTTTATTGATTACATGACAAGCAGTGATTTTACTTCTTCAATTTCTGAAATGGGATATATACCAAACAGTGATATGAAAATATCAAGGGATAAATAGATACTGGTATTTACTAAAGGAATCTGGTTGAGTTTACTCTCCAGCTTCCTTTTACCCTAATTTAAGGATGACAAAATTATGTTAAAAGAAAAATATAAGAATTCTAAGTTATATTATTTAGAACATGAACTTTTGGGGAAGTATACTGTAACTTTTTTTGGGATATTTCTTATTATATTAACAATATGTCTTGTTACATTTATTGCAACAAAAGGGTTGGCGACGTTTTTTAATAATCACTATTCACCTATTGAATTTTTGTTTTCAACAGTATGGAAACCTGACAGAGGTGTTTCAAAGGGTGGTCCTGCAATAGGTACTTTGATTTTTATTGTAGGCTCTGTTTCAGTTTCCCTTCTTGCACTTATTATTAGTACACCTTTAAGTGTATCAATAGCAATTTTTATGACTGAGATATCTCCTAAATTAGGGAAAAAATTATTACAGCCCGCTATTGAAGTATTTACAGGAATACCTTCTGTTGTCTATGGTTGGGTTGGATTAAGTGTATTGGTTCCCCTGATAAGAGCTAACTTTGGAGGGCTAGGATTCAGTTTGCTTGCAGGCTCTCTGGTTTTAAGCATTATGATATTCCCTACAATTGCAAGCGTATCGGCTGATGCAATCAGAGCAATATCCAGAGATTATTATGAAGCTTCGTTATCTATTGGAGCTACAAGGTGGCAAACAATTTGGAAGATAATATTACCTTCTGCAATGCCCGGAATACTGACGGGGGTCGTGCTGGGACTTGCCCGTGCTTTTGGGGAAGCTCTTGCAGTTCAAATGGTTTTAGGTAATACAATACGTATTCCTCACTCAATTGTAGATTCCACTGTAAACATGACCAGCATAATTACAATGGATATGGGTAATACCGCTATGGGAACCGTATGGAACAATGCACTGTGGTCCATGGCACTGCTACTGTTAATAATGTCATTTTTGTTTATTATACTAATTCATAAAATCGGAAAAAAAGGGGTGAGTAAGTAGTGCTAAAATCAAAAACAGCAGACAGGTTGGCAACGGTAGTTTTATATATAATAGCTTCCGGAATCATACTACTGCTTTTATCCTTTGTAGGTTATTTACTTTACCAAGGCAGGGAGCGACTAAATTTACATTTTATTATATCTTCACCCGTATTTATGAAAGAAGGCGGAGGAATAGGTCCTCAGTTGTTTAATTCATTGTACATTGTATTCCTTTCTATGATAATTACTGTTCCTATAGGACTGGCAGCAGGTGTATACTTGTCAGAATATTCCAAACCGGGAAAAGTCACTGATATTATACGTTTTTGTATTGAGGCACTAGCATCTCTTCCTTCTATTGTAATTGGTTTATTTGGGTTACTTGTTTTTGTTAGTATGACAGGGTGGGGGTATACTTTATTTTCAGGTGCTTTGGCGGTTGCAGTGCTGAATTTACCTGTTATAACCAGAATTAGTGAGGATGCAATACGAAATGTTCCAGATACAGTGAAAGAAGCCAGCCTTGCAATGGGAGCTACACATTGGCAAACTATTTATAAAGTAATTATACCTACTGCTTTACCAGCCTTAGTAACAGGTTTGATTATGACATCAGGAAGGGTTTTCGGTGAAGCAGCAGCACTATTATATACCGCAGGTATGAGTAGTCCTAATCTGAATTTTGATGATTGGAATCCATTTCACATAAGATCCCCTTTAAATCCTTTCAGACCGGCTGAAACTCTTGCAGTTTATATATGGAAAGTCAATTCAGAAGGCCTTGCTCCAGATGCAAGGCAAATAGCAGACGGTGCTTCGGCAATTTTAATAATTTTTGTGTTTATCTTTAATATCGTATCCAGATTTTTGGGAAGAGTTCTAAGTACAAAATTTGCCGGAAGAAAAAACTAATATAAGGTTGGTGGTTTGGTGAATGAAAAAGAAATACCTATCCACAATAAGATTCAATAGATTTAACTTAAGTGCAGTAAAAATAAGAACAAGAATATTGGCATTATTTTTAATTTTAATTACTGCAGCAATCGCAATAGTTACAGGAGTTACTTATACTGTAGGAAAAGACAACCTTGAGAATATGATATCAAACCAGTTGAATAATTCTGTACGTTCTATAGCAAATCAAATTTCACTATTAAACAGTGCATACAGTTCTAAGGAATTTTCCCGAAAGCTAAATTATGTCTTAACATCAGAACTTTCCAGTTATAAGAGAGCAGGGTATGATACCGATATTTATTTGTTACATGCTGATGGAACATTTGTTGACATAACTAACACCAATAGAAAGACAGATAAAAAAGCTAATTTGCCGGATAATTTGTTAAAATCCGCTATTAAAGAGAAAAGGGGAAGTATGAAGATAAAACTTGACGGAAATGATGTTACAGTCGCATTCGGCTATATTTTAGAAAAAGATTGGGTATACGCCGTGTCCGTAAAAAAAGCTTCATATCTCAAACTACTATATAAGCTACAGTTTATTTCGCTAATCTCCGGAGTTATATGTATCTTTCTGGCTTTTGGACTTAATATGCTTGGAACCCGTGGAATTATCAATTCAATAAAAAAAATCAGCAACACAGTTGTTGCCGCCGGAAATGGAGCTTTGTCTGTGCGTTCATCAGCCAGTCATGGCGGACCTGAGATTTCAAATCTCTCCAATAGTTTAAATTTGATGCTTGCTAACTTCCAAAAATTACTGGGTGAAATAGGAACTTCTATAGGAGAGTTAAATGCCTCCAGTATTGAATTAAATCAAATTTCTAAAATAACAGATTGTAGTACTTCTTATATTCGTGAACTTACACATAAAATGTCCAATAAATATGAGGAGCAAAATTCCTTTGCAACTCAAATAGCTGAGTCTGCAACACAACTAATTAAAACCATTGAAAAAGTCATTCAAAAAGTTAACCTGACTGCCGAACTGAGTCAGCTTATGATAAATTCAGTATTAGAGGGCTTGAAAACTATAAAGGAATTAAACGGATATATGGGCGAAATAGAGTTGGTCTCAAAGCAAATAGTTGATTTTGTTAATATTTTAGATAACAAATCTAATGAAATCCATAAAGTTACAAGTACAATTAAGAATATTTCAGGTCAGACAAAGCTTCTTTCATTAAATGCTTCAATAGAAGCAGCCAGAGCCGGTGAAACAGGCCAAGGTTTTATGGTGGTTGCCCACGAAATTCAAAATCTGGCATATAGTTCAGCTGTATCAGCAATAGAAGTAGAAGAAATAGTTAAGGATATAAAAACCAATATGGATGCTGTACTCAAAATAGCTGAACATGGCAGGAATGTATCCTATAAAGGAAGCGAAATGGCAAATGTGACTGATATTACATTTAATGATATTTTGAATAAAGTATCAGAAACACATAAAAATGTAAAAGACATCTCATATAAAGCCAATCATATATCAGAAAACATAAAACAGTTTGAAATAAACTCTGATAAAATCTTAAGTATAATTAACCAGATGGCAGCGAGTTCTCAGGAAGTTGCTGCAGAGGTTGAAAAACATCACAGCATATCGGGCAGTGTGATTGTTAATTCCGAAAATATTTTAAGTGTAGCAGCAAAATTCGAACAGTTAAAAAAATTATTCTCTACTGATTGAGGTGTTGGCATGAAAGACAAGCTCATATATATTGCTGATATGTATAATGATGCATTACAGTTACTAAAGCAAAATCTGGAATCGTATAATTTTGATGTGAAGGTATTTGACAATGGGGATAAACTTGTAATTAATTGTATCAAGCTAAAGCCTGATTTCGTAATAATGGATATAAATCTACATGGAATAGATGGCCTTGAAGTATGTCGTAAGTTAAGACAGGAATGTAATACAAGAGATATTCCAATAATATTTTTAACTGAAAAAAAGGACGAATTTGATGTTCTTTTAGGATTAGAGGTTGGAGCCGATGACTATATGGTTAAGCCGTTCAGTATTAGAGAACTGCATTCAAGAATTAAAGCAATCTGGAGGAGGACACGGTTTAATAGAGCTAAAGAACTGGATAATATAAAACTTAATAATTTAATATTTGACATACAAGGAAGGACTGTCAGCAACGGAAATATTTCAATAAAGTTTCCTCAAAAAGAGTTTGAACTCTTAATGTTTATGATAATCAATAAGGGAAAGGTTCTTAACAGAAATTACATTATAAAACAGATATGGGGTTCTGACCGATACAATGACAGCAGAACCCTCGATGTCCATATCAGATATCTCCGTAAAAAATTAGATGTGTTAGACAATAAACACTTATATATTGAAAGTATACGTAAATCTGGTTACAGATTTATTGATAAAAAAGTTGATGATAAAGTCGGCTGAGTCTAAAAGCTGTCAATACCAATAGCATTAAGCATCTCTGGCGATGCCTCCTGATAGTCCCACCAAAATATAGGGGAATTATTGTTCAAACACAATTTCTGAAATTCCTTAATTTCAGAAACAGCAACATTATCGCAAATCATACCCATAAGAGCGATATTTTTTGCGCCTGTAGCTTTATATTCCTTTACGGACCTATCATAGCACTCTTGAGGAGAGTCTCCTATAAGCTTCCAGTAAGACTGTGGCATGGCATACCTTGCATATTGATTAAAAATGTCAAAAGGTAATGCACTATGGTAGGTAGGATAAGCATAGGAGGTATAATCAACAGGACCTAACTGGGAAATAGCCGACATAAACTGTTGTGCTTTATCCCTCATATTTACATTTTCATATTCTTTTTCAACATCTGCTATATAAAAAGATGCGCCGGCCTCAAAGCTTTTCTGTACATTGTTTATTTCATCCTGCAAATGATTTCCATAGCAATATCCCCATGCACCACACGGAATACCTGCAGCTTTAAACTTTTTGATTGCATCAGCTTGCTCCTGCCACCATGCACTGCCATCATGAGTTTTTATTACATAACCTATACGCAGTGTTTTTGCCTTTTCTATAAGAGCATCAATATTTCCTGACTCAGATTGCGAAAGCTTCCATATTAATACATAATTTGTTACATTTTGCATGTTTTGCTCATTGTTATTATCAGTCTGTGATGAATTATTTTGATTATCTCTCCCGTAACCTCCTCTACTGGTTTCAGAAGTTTCTTTTACATATTGAGCGGTAATCCAACCTGTAGAACCGTTGAACAAGACCCTATACCAGTTATTTGACAATCCGTTTGCCTCTAAAATGTCTCCTGATTTGACTTGTCCTATAACAGAGTACGAAGTACCTGGATTAGCACGAATATTGACTATACTGCCTGTTACTACAATTGAACTCCTGACCGGAGTAATTTCAATATTTTCTGAATCCTTCTGGGGAGGTGACGTATTCTCAGACATTTTTGATAAATAGCTTTTTGCATTATTTATCATAACAACTGCTTGAGCACGTGTTACATTTTTAGCAGGGTAAAATTTACCATCATTATAACCTGATATTATCCCTGCGGAAGCAAGAGCAGTTACCGCATTTCTTGACCAATTGGCAATTTGACCGTCGTCTTGAAATACTTTTTTACTATTCGCGTTAATTTTTGTAAGGTTAAATATAGCCATGGCACATTGTTCCCGTGTTATAAAGTTATATGGTCTGAATGTATTATCCGGGTATCCGCTCATATAGGATGCATTTGCTGCAGTCCACACATTTGCTGCAAACCAGTCCTTAGTGCTTACATCAGTAAAATGTGCAGTGCTTTCCTTTGTCGTTACACCAAAAGCAGAGTTCAGCATTGAAACACATTCTGCCCTAGTCACAGGCATGTCCGGCTTGAATGTAGAATCAGTATATCCTTTGACATAACCAGAATCAACTGCCTTTTCTATATCTTTTTCTGCCCAGTGATTCTGAATGTCGTTTAATAAAATGGAAGCTGCAGACGAATTGTTGTTACTTAAAGTCATCATAGTCAACATAATTGATAAAACAGAAAAACATATTACTAATTTTTTGCATAAGTAGTAATAGTTATCCTTAAAGATATTATTTTTCATTTTACGCCCCTTATGTAAGTAATTTCTCAAATATTTCCTAGTTAAAATAATACTATATTCAGATTGATATTTGTCTTTAATAAAAAAAACTTAAACAGATTGTAATTCTATTGTAATTGTTATTAATTTTTTGTAGTAACAAAAATAACATATTTGTTTCGCATTTTTGTCAAACATTTGACACATATGCAATTTATAATGAACCCATGAAATTATTTAAAACTAATCTGACAAGGAGTGTGTAAATGAGGAAATAAATCTGTTGAACTAAATTAGAATATATTTTTGGGGGAGTGATTAAGTTGAAGAACTATAAACTGGTAATGTATTTACGATTAGGTCTGTTAACATTATTTGCTGTATTGATTACCATAGCCGGGTACCTCCATATAGTGAAAGGCGGAGGCAAATCGCCATCAATTCATGCTTTATGTCCATTTGGCGGACTTGAAAGCCTGTTTCAGTTATTTGCAACAGGAAGCTTTATAAGCAAGATATTTGCGGGAACCATGATACTTTTTGTTATAACTCTTGTAGTTTCAATCCTTTTCAGACGTAGCTTCTGTGGCTTGATATGTCCATTTGGAGCTATCCAAGAACTTGTTTCAAAAATGGGACAGAAAATTTTCAGGAAAAAATTTATCATACCTTCTAAAATTGATAAACCATTGAGATATCTGAAATATATCGTCTTAATTGTTACAGTTTTTTATGCCTGGAAAACAGCAGGATTATGGATGTCTCCTTATGATCCCTGGTCAGCCTATGCACATTTACCGGAAGGGTTGGAAAGTGTATGGAGCGAATCAGCAGTAGGCTTAATTTTGCTTGTTGTAATACTAATAGGGTCTTTTCTTTATGATAGGTTCTTTTGTAAATATTTATGCCCAATGGGAGCTTTATACGGTATAATTGGCAAAATAAGTCCTTTCAAACTAGTTCGAAATGAGAATATTTGCATCAACTGCGGTAAGTGTAATAAGGTATGTCCTATGAATATTGATGTGCAAAATTCTAAGGAAGTTAAAAGTGCAGAGTGTATTAATTGTCAAACCTGTGTACTAAATTGTCCAAAATCAGGCACATTATATAGTAAAGTACAAAAAAAATCTGTGAAGCCTTTGGTTGCAATTGCTTTAGTAATGGTAGTGTTTTGGGGCTCAATCTTTGCTTTTCAAAAAATGGGTGTGTATCAGCTTTTACCTGAGCAGATAAAATCTGGTGAAAGCATAACTTTTGATGAAGTCAAGGGCTATATGACGATTACAGAGGCTGCTAAAGCTACCAAAACAAAATTGGAGGAATTCTATAAAAAATTTGAAATTCCTGAAACTGTACCTCCTGAAACAACTATGAAGAGTATAAGTAAAATAGTTCCTGATTATGAATTAGATAAAATCAAAGAAAAGACTAAGTCTAGCAATTAAGAGTTTTGTCTATAATGGATTTAGAAATTCCCCCCAATTACACGAAATTTTAATTTCGCGTAATTGGGAGTAATTTTTTATATGAGTATCATAATGAAAAAAGTTATATAAAATTAAAAAACCCACTTAAATAGCATAGTACCATATTTTCTATAACTAAATAAAATCGTAAAGTTATAGAAAAAGCATAAATATACTTTATATATATCAAAAATAAATATATATTCAATTTTTATTTTTTAAATTTGCATCTTTTTACTTGCTCTTAACAGAGTCCTTTTGCATATTCCTGTGATATTAGCAATCTCTTGGTAAGTGTAACGATCCCGCATTTGAAGTGCTTCACTTAATTGCTTTTTAGAGTATTTTGTTGGGCTCCCACTGGGAATAGAATTATTTGTTTGATGATTTTTTCTTGAAATTATATGGTTTGAGCCTGACAGGTAGTCCCCTATAATTTGTGTTGCCATTACTTTCTTGCGGTCTTGCCAGTTTGAAATAATCTGCCCCATTACCATATGGCATTTGGATGCTTCCTCTTCCGAAATTTCATAATACTCGATCTTCTCGCTAGATGGAACTGCCTCTGTCCTCAAGCATAAGCCCCGGCAGTAGTGTTTTAATTGCTATTGAATTACGAAATATAAATACACCATCTACTTCTAATATATGGCCATTCTTTAAATTTATAGAAGCTACTCGCTTCTCACCACAAATCTCCTCAATAGCGCTGATTATTTCCACATTTGGGAGGTCAATACTGCAATCTTTATATGCCGGAAATAGATAGACTTTCTTCGCAATTTCCGCCAAATACTTAATCTCATGTTCAAAGCGTTTATTGTTGCATACAATTCCGATTGTTCTATTACGATAAAGCATTCCATCACAGGTTGCACAGTAACTTAGGCCTTTACCTATAAAGCCTAATTCCCCCTTTATGGATGCTACATTTGCCATTCCTGTTGCAAGAATAACAGACTGTGCCTCGTAGTACTCACTGCCTGCCATAATGGCGTAATGACCTGATAATGGCATAACAGCATTTACCATGTACTCTGCAATTTCAATTCCCATATCTTCAATCTGCTTTCGGTAAGCACGCATGAGTTTTTCTCCCGATACAGCTGCTAAGCCGGGGTAATTTAAGATAAGTTCTGCCTTCTCCACCTTCTCGCTTAAGTTCTTTGTTCCAATCCATATAAACTTTTTCTGATGAATTTTTAAATTCAATGCTGCGGATAATCCGGCAGGTCCAGTTCCAATAATGGCCACATCATACATATTGATTTCCTCATCTATTTTATTTTAAACAGGCGTTATTAAACGCCGCAAGCTGTAATAACCGCTTATATGTTAACTAAGTCTTTCTATATTTTCAATAAGCTCCGTCGATTTGGTTGAAAATCTTGCTTATGCGGATATAATTCGTGGTTTTTTGACTATCTGATTCCATTTTAAATTATGTCACTACAAAATTATTTGTGGAAATTAATCGTAATGCAAATAAAAAAGCTGCAACCTACGACATAAATATCATAAATTGCAACTAATTTCTTATTAGTTCATCTGTAAAAATGAACTTACCACATTTACGGCAAATTTATCCCTATAAGTCACAGCAGTAATCCTGCAAAAATAACGTATACTTTATTTTTGCAGGATTGTAAGCTATACTATAAATATTACAATAGTTGCTGAAAATCTAAAATACAAAGGAGTATTCATGGCAAAACTAACATTTACTATGGAAAACTATCTTGAAGCAATATATGAACTATCAAGTTCAGGAAATGGAGCAAGAGTATCAGATATCGCTTCACGTCTGGGTGTTACAAAAGCTAGTACACATAGCGCTATGTCCAGTCTTGCAGAAAAAGGCCTGATTACTAATGAGAAGTATAAGGAAGTGTTTTTAACTCCTGAGGGCTTAAAATTCGCTGAGCAAACTTCAATAAAGCACCATGTAATTCAACAATTCTTAATAAATATACTAAAAATATCCCCTTCAATTGCAGAAAGTGATGCTTGTGCTATTGAGCATGTTATAAGTAATGACTCAATTACTGCTATGCAAAAGTTGTTAAATTCTGATAAAAATAAGCCCCAGAAGGATTAAACCATATTTCACTGTTTAAGTGATAAAAGATTCTTAGAAAAGCTGCTTAGTTTCTCTCTGGTTTCTTCAAGCTCTCTAATTGGTTTAGACATCTTTACTATTCCGGCTCCTGCGTGAAGCCAAGCAGTTTTGTCTTTTTGATAGATAGTCCTCAAAACAAGGGCAGCATCCATTGCTCCATCACTGTCCACAGTCATTACGCAACCACTGTAAAGATTTCTTGGAACAGGCTCCAATCTGCCTATTGCTTCAATAGATTCACTTTTAGGAATTCCCGAAGCAGTTACCGCAGGAAAAAGACTATTAAATGCATGCCAGGAGTTATAGCCGGCTTTGAGCTTTCCACGCAGTTTTGATGCGATATGCTGAACCGTTCCTCTATTAGCAATGGACATAAAATCACTTACTGCAATGGTTTCAGGTTCGCAAGCACAGCTCATTTCTTCAAAAGCCAGCTTAACCGAAACAGCATGTTCAGCAATTTCTTTTGTATCATTAATCAGTTCTTCTTTTAGCTTCTTCTGCTCTTCCCCGCTGCATCCGCAAGAACGAGTTCCTGCAAGAGGCAGAGTACTTACCCATCCGTTAGCATCAACTTCAACCACTGTTTCGGGGCTAAAGCCTGTTGCAGTTAGACCATCTATGCTAAGTATAAATGACCTTGCAGGAGAGTTGACTTTTCTTCCTGCAATAAAACTGGCAACCATATCTATTTCCTGATTAAGAGGTATTTTTCTGGATAAAATTACTTTTTGATATCTTCTTTCATTAATTTCTTTCACTGCCTTAGCTACTAATTCCATATACACATGGGAATTATATGTATCAGCTTCAGGTACTTCCAGCTTCTGAGCTGCAACTCTTTTAGCCAGACTACTTTCGCTATTGGTATCATTCAATATATTTCTGATTAAAACATCAATCTCTTGAAGTTTATCTTCACTTATTGCCCTTAAAATGATTTTGCTTTTGCTAAATCTCACTTCTATTTCAGGTATAAATAGTTTTAATAGATTCTTATCCTCTGATAAAAGAGGCAAATTGTGATTATATCTTGCAAGTCCGAAATTCGCAACTCCATAGGCACGCCAGTCTTTAAGCGTAACTAATGAAAAAGCCTTATGAATAGTTTCACTAAGAACAGCATTTTTAAAACATTGTGTATCACCGTTTATATTTATTGTTGTATATTCTGAATCAACAGTTAGTAAACTATAAATTCCGATACCCAAAGAGAAATCTTCATTGTTTTCATAAAAGAGATAGTTTTCAAAAAGTTCCTTGTCAATTATCTGTGCTGCAATAAAATAAGTATCTCCATGAAATTCTATCGTGCTTTCAAAATAACTATTATTTTTCATTATTGTTTTATCCTCCCAATATTCAACTTGCATAATAAGTAAAACGTTGCTATAATTAACTAAGATTGTTAGAATACTCTAACTTATATCTTATATTACACATTAATTAAACTTTCAGTCAATGGAGCAATTGCTATTTCGTCCTTGAAGGGCATATTGTTGTCCACTTACGGTATGGGAGGTAACTGAATGAGCCATATAAAAAATGAAATACACGAAGCTTTGTTAAATAAGAATGGTTTCTATCGAGATTTAAATAGTTATTATTTTAATTGTGAAGGTAGCTGTTTTACCCTGTTACCGGATAAAGGAAAGGGACATTATTGGTTTTATTCCTACAAGAATATTTTCTTGATATCTGTTCTGGATTTTGTGTTGTACGAAGACCTGTTTATTGAATACCCCAACGGAAATTATTTAAGTCTGAGCTACTATGAATCCATATCAGGTACAGAATTTGAGCCATATTACAAATTCGCTGCACCCTGCTTAAAAGGTCACTTCTGTAATAATAACCCCTATAAATGCATCTTCCATAAAAATATTCCTGTCCGCTGCATTAGTCTCATAGTCACGCCTGAATACTGCAAGGAATATATTCATGCAAAAAATTCTCAGCAATATAAAAACTTAGCCAAAGCCTTTTCAAATCTTGATAGTGTACCTGATTTTCCTGAATTAATATATTTATTAAATCAGATAAAAAACTGCCGATTCAGCGGGATATCTGCAAAACTATACTACGAAAGCAAAGTTATGGAAGCAATCTCTATGATTGTACAAAAAATTAATGCAACAGCTTCGTCAAGCTCTGCAAAAAGAGTAGCTCCACAGGATTTTGAAAGTTTAGTATCTGTCACAAAATATATAGACAAGCATTTCCCTCTTGAAATCAAGCTGGATGCTTTGTCTAAAATCGCATGTATGGGGACCACTAAGCTGAAATATACCTTTAAAGCAGTCTATAACTGTACAATTTCAGACTATATACTGAATAAGCGTTTAAAAAAGGCCGAATATCTTCTTTCTAGTACAGATTTGAGCATAAGCCAAATATCTCAAAGCATAGGTTACAAAAAAGCAGGCAGCTTTTCAGAAATTTTTCGTAAAAATACAGGCTTATTACCTAATGAATATCGGAAATTATCTTCATACAACAGTTACTCCCCATATAAGCCATTAGATGAGCTTAATTTTCAATAAATAAGAGTCTAGAATCTCACCCGGAAGCTAGACCCCTATTTATGTAAAGTTCTTTAAATATCTTTTGCCTTTAAAAAAGTAAAGGAATTCTTATCATCATTGCTATCTATCTGCCTGAGCCTGCTAAACTCCTTCTTTACCATTAACATAGTCCATAGTACAATTACTGCATCAATGGCAAATGAACCGTAATAAATTCCATTAACTCCGATTGCCTTTGGCAGAAATAGCATAACCGGCACATAGAAAACAAATTGTCTGGCAATTCCTATAATTGCTGCAGGCTTTCCTTTATCTATAGATGGGAATAGGGTCATTGCCATAAAAATAACTGATAATAGTGGCAATATAGCCATATAAATTCTAAAGTTGTTAATCTCTCCGGATGTAAACACAGGCGATTTTAGCATCAGCTTTAAGATGCTTTCAGGGAAAAGCATTGAAATTATCCAGAAAGGTAAGGTTAATAGCATAGACGCATACGCAAACACCTTATAGGAGCGGATAACACGCCCATGCTGTTTTGCACCGTAATTGATACCTATTATCGGCTGCAGCGCACGCATAAGTCCAAAAATTGGTGTAAGCAAGAAGGTGAAAACTCTATAAACCACTCCATAGAATGCTATATCTGCTGTTGTTCCATATTTTGACAACGCATTAAAAACAAAAACAGCCTGAACTAAAGTCATTATGCTCATAATCAAGGAGGACATTCCCAGCCTTATTATAGAGGTACCTATTTTTTTGTCCCAATGAACTGCAAACACCTTTGATTTAAAAGTTGCAAAACCTTTGCCAAAATATATCCAGCCTACTAAGGTATATACAAACATTCCTATGTTTGCCCCCCAAGCTGAACCCTCAACTCCAAAACCTAAAATTACTATAAAAATGTAGTTTGCAATGACATTAACCACCAGACCGGCACCCATCATTACTGCTGCCGTCTTCATTTTTCCTTCGGCACGAACAACCATATTTCCCGCTAACCCATATATCCAGAAAAAAGAACCGATTACGGTAACTCTAAAATATCTGTCACCTAAAGCAAGAGCTTCCCCGGTTCCACCCATTATCTTAATTAACTCAGTTGAAAATACCAGTCCAATTATTATATAAAATACAGTTACAACAAGAGATATCAGATTTATGTTTCCAAATAATCTGCTTTGAGTTTTTTTATCTTGAGCACCCAAAGCTATACTTAATACTGAGCCTGCCCCTACCCCTACTAAAGAACCCAATGCAACACTGATTTGTGAAAGAGGATATGCAACACTGACACCTGCCATGGCAGTCTCTCCTATAAAATGTCCTACAAAGATAGCATCTATAACTGAGTTCAGACCATAAAGCACCATTGCAACGATAGCAGGCCAAGAAAGGTTTACCATAATCTTCCACATATTGCCTGAAAGTATGAATTGCTTCTGCCTGTCATTCTGCTCATTTAGATTTTCATTCATTTACAAGCCTCCTTTTATTTATTTGATAAAATTTTTTATATTAATTAATCCTTTCTAACCACTTCATTATGAAAAAACTCTTTCAATTGCTTTTCCCCTTCATGATTTAATAAGTAATTATTAATAACTTTTCCTTTTTCAATATGCAGAACATGATTGCAGCACTCTAAAATTAATTCCAAGTCATGTGTTATAATGAACAGTGTTTTCCCTTGGTGGTTAAGCTTTTTCAGATTCTCCGATACCTCATGCATATGACGCAAATCAAGTCCGCTTGTTGGTTCGTCAAAAAGCAGTATGTCCTTATCACTTGCAACGGCACTTGCTATAGCAACTCGTTGCTTTTGTCCCCCGGAAAGTGACATGGGGTGAAGTTCCTTCACAGACAGCAAATCCAAGCTGTCAAGAATCTGTTCTGCTTGCGTTTCGTTCTCATTTTCCATACTTAACAATACTTCTTCAAAAACACTTTCGCTAAAAAGTTGATGATTTACATCCTGCATTACCATGTAGCAATTCTTTAATCTCTTCTTAGAGTTCAGCTCCTTCCCGCAAACATTTATTGTCCCTTTGCACTGTTTTTCCAAACCGCATAAGCATCTGGCAAAGGTAGATTTTCCTGCCCCATTATTGCCTATCACCGCCACTATGGCACCCTTGGGAACAACAAGATTATTTATGTCTATTGATGGATTTTTAGCATGTTTATAGCAATAAGTAAATTTAGACAATGCAAGATTTTCCAGATGGAGCTGATTTTTTTGTTTCATTTTAGAAAAGCATTCCATGGTCAAGGAGCGAAGACCCATTTTGGTGGTTTCCTCTGCAGAAAGTGCAGTCAATTCATCAACTCTGAACTCTTTTTTTATGCTCCCTTCTTTCATATATATAATGCGGTCAGCAAGCTCCATCAAAAAATATAGTCTATGCTCTGCAATGATAATGGTTTTACCTTTTTCCTTCCAAATACGAATCAGCCTGCGTAAATCTTCAATAGCAACAGTATCAAGATTAGAAGACGGCTCATCCAGTACAAGTATTGGTGCATCACATACAGATACGGAGGCGCAAGCAATTTTTTGCTTCTCACCTCCCGAAAGTTTAAAAATATTCCTTCCCATTAAGCTGCTAATATTAAATTCATCAATAATAGCTCCCATTCTGTTTTCAATTTCATTTATAGACATCCCCATGTTTTCCGCACCAAAAGCTATTTCGCTGGTAGTATCAACATTAAAAAACTGAGTACGTGGATTCTGAAAAACAGAACCTACAAGCTTTGCTGTTTCATATAAGGGTAACTCATTGATTTTTTTTCCGTCAATGAGTATCTCCCCCGTAAGCTTTCCTTCATAATAGTGAGGAATCAAACCATTTATAAGACGGGTCAGAGATGTTTTTCCGCAGCCGGACTCTCCGCAGATTAAAATCACCTCACCTGTATCAATTGTCAAATTAATATCTTTCAGTCCTTTTTCCTGTGCTCCCTGTGAATAGGAGAAGGATATATTCTTTAGTTCAATCATTTTGCCCTCCTTCTACTACAGCTTAGAAATGATAAAAGCTATAAAAACTGATGTTGCTAATAAAAAAAATATTAAGTCCCAAAAGGCAAAACCAATTTTGCATATACTTGTACGTTTGACGGTTCCATAAAGACCTCTTGTAAGTGCTGCAGCAGATAGTTCATTGCCAATAGTAACAACTGACATCATCAGCGGAACCATTTGATATTCAAGCATAGCCGTTGGATTACTAAAAAAGTTTCTAATGCCTATACCACGCATATTCATGGCATCTCTGATGGAACGGTATTCTTCTTGTACTGTTGGAAAAAATCGAAACATAACCGATAGAGGAATTGTAATTTTCTGAGTTACATGCATTCTTTCCATTGCTGCCACAAATTCACTTACATGGGTTGATACCAAAAGGTAATAGCCCATAACAGCACAGGGAAACCAACGGATACCCAGCCGTGCAAATAATGATAGCAGGATGTTTATCATACCGTTTAAAAAATTAATTTCGTATATGCTAAACAACCATGACAAGCTAAAAATCGCAGCGTATGTCAAAGCCACGTTCCTTCTTCCCGCTGTAAGCAAAAGAAGGAACGGAATAGCAGCAAGAATTGGTTTGGCGTAAGACAAAATGCCTGTCGTTCCGCCATCCACCATAACAATGCTGAATATTACCAACAGATATAGCTTTGTACGCGGATCAAGTCTCAGGGCTGTATGTACATATGAATTTGAAAAAAGTTGTGGCTGCATTAAACAATCCCCGCTCTCTGGAAATGCTTCTTCAAGGTTTTTCGTCCAAGATTTGCCCCTATAATTGCACCCACAATACTAAGTATTACTACTACGGGAAGCATCCAATTTGAAGTCAGTGTCATAACTGCGGACAGATACTCTTCACTGTTTATTGACTTTGAATGTTCAAAGAAAACATCCCGCATAATCCACATTGGAAGCATTGAACCTATAATCCATAGATTAAATACACAATACCCCAGCACAGTGTTTCTCCAGCTATTGTAATTTTCGGCCTTAAAAATCAAGTCTGAAAGAAATCCGAAAACTACTCCAAAAACAATTGAAATCCAGCTTTGCCCGCAGAAAAAGCATAATAGACCTTCAAGGGTACCCATAATTGTTATAGCACCAAATTTTCCGGTTTTTGTTACGAAAAGTATAAAAGGTATTCCATTAAATATGCCTAATAACAGAGGAAGTAAGATTACAAATACCGGTATATAGCCTAACATGCCGCAAATGAAGAAGAAAATAAAATATAATATTGAGAAAATTCCTATATTAATGAGGTCTTTTACATTTAACTTTTTATCCATATTGATTTAACTCCTTTTTTATATTTACAGATTGTTTGTTTAGATTTTCCATCCGATTGCAGATTTTCGTCCGCTGACAAAGTCTGCATAAATTCCCTTCTGGCGGATTAATTCATTGTGAACACCGTTTTGAACAATTTCTCCATCCTTCAATACAAGAATCTGATCCGCATTTCGTACTGTTTTTAAGCGATGAGCAATCATAATAATAGTCTTATTATGTGTAAGTGTTTCTATTGCCAATTGAAGCCGTTCTTCATTTTCAGGATCTACATTTGCAGTTGCTTCATCAAATATTACAATAGGAGCATCTTTAAGCATTGCTCTGGCTATTGAAATACGTTGCTTTTCGCCTCCTGAGAGAGAAGCCCCGCCTTCTCCAATCATTGTATTGTATCCCTCCGGCAAAGCTGATATAAAGTCATCACAGCACGCTTTTTTGGCAGCAGTAACTACTTCTTCATGTGTAGCATCCGGTTTACCGAACTTAATATTATTCTCGATGGTATCTGCAAATAAATATACATTTTGAAATACCATGCTTACATTTGCCAGCAAGCTGTTCAGCGTATATTCCTTGACATTATGTTCACCAATAAAAACTTTACCTGTATCTGCATCCCAGAACCTTGCAATCAGGTTACACAGGGTTGTTTTTCCCGAACCCGAAGGCCCTACTATGGCAGTCATAGTCTTCTCAGGTATCCTGAAGCTGATATTATTCAGCACCAAGCGTTTTTCATATGCAAAACTGACATTCTCAAATTCAATATCATGCTTAGTTGGAGTAATTGACCTTCCTCCCTCATCCATAATCGGAACAGAATCAATATCATTTGCGCGGTCAATGGAAGTTTCCGTTAAACGCAGCATTGCCGTTCCGCTTCCGGCAGATTTTAAATGTTCATATACAATAAATGAAACAATTTGCATCATAAGACAATTTACCAGAGACATGGCTCCATTTAGGTATAGCATAATAGCTGCCAGCATTATTAAGACACTAAATAGGTTAAGAACCGTCTGCTGTAAAGCAATATAAGGTGTCATAGCCTTTTCTAAGGTCATATTTTTATCACAGCTTTTATAAATTGCTTTATCAACCTTTTTATTTTTCTCTGAGTCAAGATTAAAGGCTTTCACCACACTCATTCCCTGTATGGTTTCAAGAACGGATTCTACCAATAACCCTTGTGCAACCTGACGCTGTGGAGCATCCTTACGTGATTTTTTTTCCATCAGTGCAGTAATACCTAGAAAAACTAACATACCTGCCAATACTATTAACCCGATTCTCCAGTCAAATAATAGTATTACAATTGAAAATACTATTGCATTTAAGAAACCTCCAAGTGTTGTAACCAAAACCACCGGAGCAGTATTTTCTACATCACTCAGTATTGTTGTTGCTATTGCAGTAATATTACCAAGGCTGTTTCTATTGAAAAATCCCATTGGAACTAATTTCAACTTATTGCCAATATATATCCGTTTGTCTGCAACCATAAAATAACCTGCATGTGTTCTCTGAAGCTGTGAATAATACTGGGTAACGATTTTTCCCAAAATACTTGCAAACATCAAACCGAAGGCTTGCCCTGCTACACTTACTGAAGAATTATTCTCTATTAGTGCTTTCAAAACAACATAAATTGCGCCAACCTGTAAAGTATTGAATATGGCATTGAAAAAGCCTAAAATAACTGATTTCTTGATATTGCTTTGTTCACATCCTGAAAACAGCCATACTTTTTTAAATACACTAATCATACTGCTTCACCATCCTTAACACCAATGTGGGCCTGCCACATTTCCTGATAGATTGATGATTTATACAAAAGTTCTTCGTGTGTGCCTTTTGCAGAAACACATCCATCCTTCATAACGATAATTTGATCTGAATTTATAATAGTAGACAGTCTGTGAGCAATAATAATCAGTGTTTTCCCGGCTACAAGCTTGCCCACAGCCTTTTGAATTATAGCTTCATTTTCAGGGTCAATGTAAGCCGTTGCTTCATCAAGAATAACTATAGGAGCATTCTTTAGCATTGCCCTTGCAATTGCAATTCTCTGACGTTCTCCTCCCGAGAGATGACCGCCTGCACCGCCAACCCTTGTGTCATACCCCTGCTCAAGACCTCTGATAAATGAATCACACCCTGCATCCTTTGCTGCCTTCTCTACCTGTTCATCAGTAGCCGTTTTGCACCCCATTCGGATATTCTCCCTTATTGTGTCATCAAATAAGTAATTATCCTGAGATACATATGCAATTTGCTCTGAAAGCTGATATTGAGGAATAGTTTCAAGGTTGAAACCTCCAAGCTCAATCTCCCCTTTGGTTACATCCCAAAATCCGGCAATCAGCTTTGTAATGGTTGACTTTCCGCTGCCGGAAGGCCCTACAAGAGCTGTTACTGTTCCGGGGAGAATTGCAAGATTAATATTTTTCAGTGCTTGCTTATTAATTTCAGCATGATATGAGAAGGATACATTCTTTAAGGTTATACTCATATTTTTAAGCTTTACCCTTTTAGTTGGCCGCAGCAGCTCAGGGCTTTCCAGTATATCCGTTATCTGTTCTACAACTGTACCAATCATGGCAAGACTATCAGTAAAACTTGAAGCCGCTAGAATAGGGCCTACTATTCCAAGTGACAGTATGATGATTGTAATTAATTCATGAACAGCTATGCTTCCACCTGAAAAAAACATAAATCCCACAGGCAATACCGTTATAAGTACTGCCGGACAAATAGCTGTGTATGCCGCCATTGGCCACTGACAGCTTTTCATCCATTTGTAAAAATAATCTGCATTACGGCATACAGCATCTGTATACTTCCTGTAAGAATTAGCACTTTGATTAAATGCTTTAATAACCTCTATTCCGTTTACATACTCTACAACAGCATTACTCATGTTTTTACTGGTTTTCACAGAACCTTCATACTGTTTGGGATAAGTCTTCATAATTCTCATCATAAAGAGCATTCCTATTGGCAATGTGATTAATGAAACAAGTGCCATACGCCAGTCAAGAATAAAAAGATATGCAAGCATAAGTATAGGAACAAGTATGTTCGCAGTCATCTCAGGCAATAAATGTGCCAACGGAGTTTCAAGGCTTTCTACCCTGTCAACAATAGTATCCTTGAATTGACCGGAGGGCGTATCTAATAATATACCCATGGGCATTTTTGAAAGCTTTGAAATAAGCTTCTTACGAATACTCTTCAATGTAAGAAAGGTTGCTGTATGGGATAGTGATGTAGACCAGTTTGAAAAAACGGTCTTTGCAATGTAGCCAACCGCAGTAACAATAGAGTACATTAGATAAATAGACAATTCCCTTTTTCCAGTCACCAAATTTATTATAATTTGTGTCACTGCAAAATAAGGAACGAGACCTGCTGCAATACCTGCAATTGCTAAAAGGATTGAAGCGATATATTTCCCTTTATAGGGCTGTGCTAAGTCTTTAAGACGGGAAAATGAGCTTTGCTTTTGCTCTGTTTCCATAATATTATATTCTCCTTTCTTTGTTAGAATAATCTAACTTTAAGTGTTAGTATATTCTAACTTTTTATGATAAAAATATGGGACTATATAAATCCCATAAAATCACTTAAAATTTTAGTATATTTGCCCATCCGTACTGAAAAATCTGCTGTAAATACATAACGTAAATATGTGCATGTTCTCTGGACATATCATGAATAACTGTTTCAAATACACCTGAATAAAAAGAACTGGAGAGAATATGCAAAAGCTCTGTGGTTGCCCTGCCTGACGTAAAAGCATCATTGCCTGTTGACTCAATGAATTTGATTGTATATTCAACATCTATCTCAACAATATCATGAACAAAGTCTGAAAAAGCTGTTCCCTCTGAGCAGGTAATCAAAAGCTTAAATACATCAAAATTGTCATATATATAATCAACAAAGTCATTAATCTTGTCTTTTGAATATTCAAAAGAATTCGCTTTCTTTGCTGAATCAGTACATTGATGAAACTCCTCCTGCTCTTTCCAAAACCATATTTTCAGCCCCTCAATAACAGGTGAAACCAAATCGGTAAACAGGCTCCCTTTGTCTTCAAAACGTGTATATATTGAACCTGTACTTGTATTTGCGTTTTTCGCAATTGTCCGCAGGGAGGCTTCTTTAAAGCCTTTTTCTAAAAACTCAACTTTTGCACATTCAAGAACCCTTTCATATACCCCTGCAATTTGCTTAGCCATGCAAACACTCCTTTCGGTTATTTCATAACAGTGTTTCATAACACTGTTATGAGTATATTCCAAAAGGATAAAAGTGTCAATACTTTTTCATTTTTTTACCATAAAAAGCTTTTGCCCCAGTAAATTTAAATAGTTGCCGTCTTCGGGAAACTCAATTATCTCTGTTGCCCCTGCCCGGCTAAACACTTCTCTCCACTGCTCTTTGCTCATAAAGGTTGAATCACTGTTTACTCTGTCATCCTCCGGCGGTGTCATCATAAAAGCTTGAGATATCAATATTTCCGGAACTTCGATAACGGGTTCAATAATCAAGAGCCACCCTCCCTGAGACAGGAGATTTAACAATTGAGCTATCGTTCTGTCTGTATTGTATGCATTATTTAAAACACCTACTGATATAATTATATTAGTACTTTCGCTTTCCAGACCTTGTGCTTTAAAATCTTTATCTATATTAATTGTTTGGAACTGCATTCCTTCAAAATTCCTATAACGCTCCTTTGCATTTTGCAAAAACAAGGTGGAAACGTCGGTAAACATGTATTCCCGCTTATTATTCCAGGACATTTTATGCATCTGCTCTAAAACTATATCTGTTGTTGCACCTGTACCCGCTCCAATCTCTAAAATCTTTAGAGAAGGGGAGTTTTCTTTGCTGAAAATATTATTTCCTATTCTGATTACTGTCTCTGCTATAATACTGTTTAAATGCTTCAGTATAAGAGTTTCTTTGTAAAGTGCATTTGCGTAGTCCAGATTCCCCTCGGGAAATAAAAGAAAGGTTGCTTTTTGTTCCCCGTTGATTAAATAAGGAAGCTTCTCGATATTATGCATTAAATACTCTGTTGTCTGCGGAGAACCCAATTTATAGTTCCATAGATATGCCACCTCATTCCATGCCATATTTAACATTTCATCAGTAATTCTCTTCTCACAACAATATTTATCATCTACCTTTTTAAGAAGCTTCTTTTCAGTCAAAACCTTTAGCCAACGCAGTAAAACATGCTCCTGACCCGCTTCTGTATTTAGAGCTTCAATTACTTCTTTACTGCTGTGCATTACCTCAGGCCTTATAAACAAATCATTTTTTTGAAAGAAATTTAACATAGTCTCATAAATTGTATTATCACGCTTTGAAACACAATAAGTCAGATATTCTTCGTCAATACTATCCATTAATTTATTTGCATCTTGGTCTGTAGTTTTTCTTAATAATGCTGCGGGAAACTGGAGGTAATTTAAGTGTATTGTTTCTTTTTTCTCATCAATATGTGATATTAACTTGCTCCAGTAGCTTGCACAAAGTAACTCTGACTGAATTTGAGTATTTATATTTGATTTTTCTTGTATTAGGTTTCCCATATTATGTAAAGTTTGAACAAGTGAAGCTGTCCAAGCACTAAAAAATATTTGCTTATAGCTTTGAGTATCGCTTTTCCATATAACTTCTGTGTTATTCTCAAATAAATATCCCGAACATCCACTGTCCTTTAAATTGCTTTCCTTTTTAATATCAGGTATACTTGTTTCCCAAATAATAGGGCCATTAGCTCCTGCCAGCAGCAAATTCCCGCCTTCTACTCCTATTGAAACCCGTTGTGACAGTTGAAGGAAATGCTTTTCAGCATTATTAATGCCATGATTATAAATTCTCAAAAGCATAGGTATCTGGGCTATTTTCGCCGACACAACAGTTATCTCCTTGAGTTCTTTGGCTACTGAAATAATTTCAAAGGGTCTGGTTACCGGCAACGCCTTTAGTAACATATGAAAAAATGAATATATGTTGTCCCTATCCAACGCAGCATCTATATATAACGGCTTTTGTTTATCCAAAAGCTGCTTACAGCTGTCTATAAAAACATTTGTAGCCTTTAGATGGTCGTTTATGTCATTTACTATAAAAATCAGCTTCTTTGTTTTTGCTGCTTGCAAGCAAGCAACTAAATCCTTATATTGAATTGGTTGTTCAAGTATTACACTAATTCCTTTCTCAAGCAGCTTTATTGCAAGGGTTGCTTTTTCTTCACTTGAAAAGTTATCTTCGTCAGCTATATAGGTAATATCAACACCCTCAGGTACTTCGTCAACATCAGAATAGAGGCTGACTTCACAAAGCTCACTGTGCCTTTCTACACTTTTGTCCTTTAGTCGATAAAATCCCGCCAAGACAAACCTTTCAGAGCAGCTTGCCACTGCTTCAAGACAACATTGCCCTGAAGCAGCTCCACAAACCATAACTTTTAATTGCTTCATAAAACATTTACCTTTCTTTGCTTATCTATTTAATCCTGAACTTCATATATACTTCCGATTAATTTTGCTAATTCAATAGCATTCTCCCTTTCTTCAATACAGGTATAATGATTGCCTTCAATTTCCTCAAGGGTGAAATCACCAAGGCACACGTTTTCCCAGTCCTTTAATAATACTTTGAAATATTTGAAAATCCCCTCTTTTTCTTTTGAAGAAAAGTATCTGATATCACCAAAATATGCATCAGGTATAACCTGTAAAGCGCAAAATGATTGTTTAAAGATTGGATACAGTTTAGCTATCACAGGAGCAGGTATTATATTACCTGTGTTTTTTTCAGTTAATTTTTCATATATTTCAAATCGTTCTTTTTGGGTACTATTTTTCAAATTATTCAATATATTTAATGAAGAATCTGCTGAAGTATCATTTAAAACAACCTCAAAATCATGTATTGATATTGTCTTTTTATCATCCTTCATGATTTTTTCGAATGCTTTTTCCAGTAGTTCATTGTTGCTAAAGCCTAAATCTGATAATGTTACATGAATATTGTCTATAAATAACAATTCATACATTAATTCCTCTTGAATATCCACGGGCATAGAACCGCCATCAATGATTACTACATCCTCAACCTCAACGCCATTTTCTGTCAGACGTTTTGCCATTTCAACGGCAATTACTCCACTGAAGCTGTAACCAATGAGCTGCAGCTTATTTACCTTTCTTTCAAGCAACAATTTAGTATAGTGGTCAGCTAAAAAATCTACTGTTTCTGAAGGAAGCAAGCTGCAATATTTATCCAAATCTGATATTCCTATGCCAAGTACTTCACCCTGCTCCTGTGAAACCAACTCCGGTGCAAGAAATCTGTAACAATCTACAGAGCCCAATACTCCATGAAGCATCACACGTGTTCTTTTATCTGCCGCTCCTCCGTAGCGTTGCAGATATGCAAAACTACCCTCCCTATTATTAGTATCATCGAGCTTAACATCTGCCGGATTTTCTGTTGTAGTCTTATTTTTTTCTTGGGATATATATTTTACCAAATCATATATTGTCGGCTGATTCAGCATTTGACGTAATATTGCTTCAAAAGGAATTTCTAAACTCATATTATTTCTGATTTTTGTTGCTGCTTGAGCCATAATCAAAGAGTCTGCACCAAAGTCATAAAAATTTTGGTTTTTCCCTATTTTCTCAAGTTTCAATGCCTCACACCATACATTACTTAATACTCGCTCCAATTCGTTATCAATTAAGTCTGTATTATCCATGTCTACATCTTGATTTGAAGCTATATTTATAGCTTTTTGGGCTTTATTTCTATCAATTTTACCATTTGAAGTCAGGGGAATATTGTCCAGAAAGTATACTGATTTGGGCTTCATATAATCAGGCAGGTATAAAGAAATATGTTGTTTTATATCCTCAGTATTTATTTTTTCTCGTTCTCTTTTAAATTGTTTAATAAATAAATTAAGTCCCAGACAGGATAATCTTGAATTTTTTTCAGGGATTACTTTCACAGCTTCATTATCTCCATGTTGTTTCAATATGTTCAACCAAGTCTCCTGTTTCATGAAAGCAACTTTATCTCTCAAATTATCCTCGGGAAGTGTCATCATTAATGCCTGTGAAACAAGAAGCCATTCTTCATCTCTAAAAGGTGCAGAAAACAGCAAGTAGCCTTGAGGCATAAGTAAAGCTTCAATTCTTTTAAGGCTTTCTTCAATATCCTTTGCATTTTCCAAGACATAAGCACCAATAACTATATCAAAGCTGTTTGGTGCAAAACCCTGCTCCAGATAATCCCGGTCTATATCAAATGACTTTATAATTACTTCTTCTTTTTCACCAAATTCCTTTTTTGCATTGGCAAAAAAATACTTTGTAACATCGGTAAAGTAATATTCAAAAGCATAACCCTCCAAGCTACTTATGACATGCTCGGTGGTAGCTCCGGAGCCTGCACCTATCTCAAGTATTCTGAGCTTTCTGTCCGGGTTTTCTGCTGCTATCTTTTTTGCAAACTGGCCAATACATTTATTCAAATAGGTTGCCATAGTATTATCAATATATAGGGCTCTTGTATAGCTTGTATCTACTTCCGTGTACAGCAAGCTTAAAGGGTCTACATTTCCCCTTAATATTTCTGCAAGCTTTTGAGCATTTATTCTTATGTAATCTATTATTTCGATGCTGCCCAGCTCTTCACTCCAACTGCTGTGAAGCCTTTCCCATAATTCTCTTTGCTGTTCTTCCGTAACCTGTAGCTCTGCTCTGTATAAGCCTCTTTCATTCTGACTTATAAGTCCGGCAACTGTAAGGCTTGATAGCCAAGGCATAATCAACCAGTGGTATTTCTCCTGAATATCTTTATGTTTTTTAAAATCTTCTATATCATAGTATTTATCTGTATCCAAAAAGCCAAGGTTTTGAAAAGCATAAAGCAAGGAAATCAAGGAGGCTTTATTTCTTAGTTCCGTTATCTCCTCCAGATTCACACTTTCCAGTTTATCTGCTATATAACCGACTTCTGCCTCTATATTGGAGGTCAGTTCATTAAATTTCAGGTCAGCCATGGCTTCACTGTAGTCCTCAATTGTAGCAGGCTCTATAACGGCACATAATTCATTTTTGCCTTCATCAACAAAAGCTACTGCTGCTGATACAGAAGGATGCTTATTAATTGCACTTTCAATTTCCCCTAATTCAATTCTGTGTCCATTGAGCTTTATTTGATAGTCTGCTCTCCCTAGAAACTCAATCTCTCCACCCGGAAGATATCTTCCCATATCTCCTGTTTTATATATTCTTTGTCCATCAAAAGGATGCTTAAAAAACTTTGCTTCAGTCAATTCTGTATCCTGATAGTAGCCTTCTGCCAAACCGGCACCTGCAATATATATATATCCTGCTACCCATACGGGACAATCTCTATAGTTTTTATCTAATATTCGAAAGCTTTGATTAGACAGAGGCTTTCCGTAAGGAATACTGCTCCAATGGGGCTTTATTTCCGTGAAACTGTGAAAAATTGACCATATGGAAGCTTCTGTAGCGCCTCCTAAGCATATTACTTCTATTTCGGATATCTGCTGCGCTAATTGTTCAGGCATATTTAAGGGTATCCAGTCGCCCGAAAGCAGTACCAGTCTCAAAGGCATTTCTCTTTTAGAAGTCTCTGTCTGCAACTGTGTCAGCAGCATTTTCATAAGAGCAGGGACACTGTTCCAAATTGTAATATTATGTTTTACAATCAAATCAGCCCAGTAGGACGGGTTTAAATAATGTTCATTTTTTGGATAAATTATTGTACCGCCAACTGACAACATACCAAATATGTCATAAACAGATAAATCAAAATTCAACTGAGATAATGCCAATATTTTGTCTGAACTCTTAACCTGAAATTTTTTATTTATGTCTTCAATTGTATTTACCGCAGCCTTATGTGAAATCACTACTCCTTTGGGAAGTCCTGTTGAACCCGAGGTATATATAATATATGCAGGATTTTCAATTTGGTTTTCTGCAACTTCAAAATCATTTGGACGAATAATCCTATCTACCTCTAAAGTACAGATATTTTCGGTGTATATGTTGTTATTACAAGATAACGTCAGCACAATATTACTCCCCAAGTTATCCAGAATTGTATTTCTTCGTAACCCAGCCTGCTTGGCATCAACGGGAACATATACACCTCCCATGTATAGAATCCCTAAAACAGCAGCTACCTGATATCTGCTTTTATCCATAACCACCGCAATTTTATCCTGCTTATTCCCGCCGTGCTTTACAATCTCATAAGCGATAGCCTTTGCCAAGCTATCAAGTTCTTTATATGTAAACTGACCTTCTCCGTCGTCAACCGCTATGTCATTTGGCCTAATTTTAACCTGTTCTAAAAATTTTGAATACAAAAACCCTTTTGGTAAAGCTGTTTTTGTAGCATTTGCTTCTGCCCTCTCCCGTACTTGCCATTGTGGAATATCAATTCCCATGTTATTGCTCCATTCCTCCAGCCCTGCTGACAGCCTATAGATTTTTTCCTCAAAGGCTTGAAACATATCTGCAATCATTCCATCAGGAAAAATGCCCTCTCTTATATCCCAATTTATCTGTAATCCAAAGTTACCATCCATTGCCTGACAATCTATAAAAACCTGTGGAGTTTGAGAAATTCCAAAGCCCTCTACCTTACCCAATAATTGATTATTACTGTCAATTAATCCTATGGCACTGGTAAAAACAATTGGCATTAAAGAAGGCTGGTTTCGTTTTCTTGCCAACTCTCTAATAACTTCAATACCGGAATACAGCCTATGATCAAGATCTTCAAATAATTTACTGTTTATGCTCTTGGCAAATTCGGTAAACTCATTGCTTTTACCGGCATCAACAGCAAGAAGGCTTACCGTTGTGAAGTCTCCCACAAGCTTGTTAATATCCTCATGTAAGGGCATACGATTTAGAACTGTTAAGTTAATTAAAAATTCTTTATTATTGCTCCAACGCTCAATAACCTCGGCATAGACCGCCAATACGGCAACTGTAGGCGTAATTCCGCATTTTTGCGCATTGCTTTTAAAGGACAGCCATTTATCAATATCCATTTTCATAAGAATTCTTTTAAAAGCAGGCTTATCATTTATATCCATTGATATTTTCAGCGGAAGTTCAGGCGCTGCAGGAAATTGTTCAATCTGCTTTATCCAATAAGCTTTATCAGTTTCATAAGCATCAGAAGTTTTTAGCCTGCGCTCTGCTAAGATATAATCTCTAAAGCTCAATTGAAAATCAGGAAGTACTTTATCCAAACTAAAATACAAAGCTTCAAACTCAGATAATAGTAACCATATGCTTGTCCAGTCAGCAACTAAAAATTCCATTGAAAAATGCAGAGTAGCCCCTCTATTATGCTTTGAAACAGCAATGCCAAACATTGGCCACTTGCCTAATTCATATATTCTATGGCTCATTTCCTTTCTGAGAGATTGAATTTCTTCATTATCCTTTAAACTATCTTCTGTTATATCAATATAGGGTATATCAAGCTCCGGTACTGCTTCTAAGATTTGCTGATATCCATTCTCATTCATAACAGCTCTTAACATATCATGTCTTGAGACTAACAAATCCCAAGTCTTTCTTACTTTCTCTATATTTAATTTATCATAATTTACCTCAAAATAAACATGGCAGGCTACTCCGCTATACTCAAAGGTATTCTTTCTCCCAAGGAGATAGGCCGTTTGAACATCGTTCATAGGAAAGGCTTCGTATCTGGAATTTCTGTCTATAGTTATTGCTATATCCTCTTTCTTATTTTCCAGATAATCAAGAAGCTCTTCCTTGTTTTCTTTCAGCACCTTAATATGTTCCTCTGATAAGGACATTTGGGGAGCTTTATATTTTAACTTTCCGGCTTCACTCCATAGCTCTATACCTATTTTTTTATAATAATCCAAAATATCTTTTGCATTGATTAATTTCATTGGCTTGTCCTCCATTAATATTTATATTTCCCCCTCTATTTCTTTAAACAATTCATTAATGCCTGATGTCTGTATATCAAGTGTCAAAGCTTTATTCAGCTCTGTCATAAGCTTTATATACTCCTTCACCTTCATGCATTCTCCCATGGCCTGCACTCCTGACTTGAATAATCCCTTTGAAACAGCAAGCACTGTGGAGGCAACAGCAAGGGCGGTTAATTGTGAAGGACTGTCACATTTTAAAATAAGTGTTTTTGTTGTACTCTCTCCATTAATTAATCCCTTCATCTGAATAACAAACCCGGCATATGGCTCCCTGCTTTGACAATCAATTTGAGCAGCAGCACATAAATTCTGTATTACATCACTTGTATTATGTAAATAATTAAATCTTGCCTTTTCCAATACCTTAATAGTTTGATTACCGGCTGTACTCATATACCACTGTCCCTGCTTCAGGTTTAATCCCTTTGCTATAAGCTCCGATTCTTTATCAAAGTATGGAAGTATTCTTAACTCCTCCTTGGAGAAGGGTAAGGTCTTGAGAACAGAATTATTGATATCATAGGGCTGAGCTTTTCCATTTTTCCACTCCATCATAGGTTTGTTTCTTGTATCAAATAAGCCCTCTAAATATTCTTTAGCAGCTGTGGGAGTAAATTTACCCAAGGCTGCATAATAGAATTCCAATTCCTCTACAGAATCAAATTCTTTTGCCAGATATCCCGGCACTATTCTTGACAGTCCCGGTATGCTTCCTGCTTCGTAAATTATTGAGACATCATCGGATATATTTTTAAGTGTCTTTAATTTCTCATTGGCCCCTACATCTATATATGAAGAATTAATATTTTTGGCATACTCCGCCAAACTAAATGAAGCACTGCCAGATTGACCTGTGCAATTTACAATAATCCTGCAACCTGTAATAAATGCTTTTATACTCTCGTTATTATTTATGTCTACCTGAACCCAATGTGTGTTTTTAAATTCTTCTTTTATATCCTTGGGGAGCGTATCTGCATTTCTTCCACCAATTCTTATTTCTTCCTTTAGGCTCGTTGAAAGCAGCTTAGCAGCGTTTAATCCGATGTCTCCATATCCGCCAAAGATACCAATCATAACTCTCCCTCCACCATAGAGGACACTGCTTCGAGCTTATCCTTTATTAGCTCTGCTGTTTGGCAAAGCTTTGGATTATTAAACATATCCCTAAGTGAGATTTCTATCTTATAGCTTTGCTTTATATCAGTTAAAAATCTTGTAGCCAGTAAACTGTCCCCACCAAGTTCAAAAAAACTTTGTTCTCTTCCTATACAGTTACAGCGGAAAAAGCCACTCCATATTTCAGCTATTTCCTTTTCCATTCCCGTATAGCAAACCTCTGTATTTTCAATGACTTTTTTTGAACTCAAAAGCTGTGCGATTTTTTTCCTGTCAACCTTGCCATTGGGGCTTAAAGGAAGCCACGGTAATACTTCAACTTTTTCAGGCACCATGTAATGGGGTAGCTGCTCCTTTAAATATTGTTGTATAAAAGCCTCAGAAACATTGTTTTTTTCACCGAACATTTTTGCATTAATATATTTTACTGACGTATCTGAAAATGTGCTGACATACACTTCACTAAACTTTGAAACAGAAAACGCTTTTAGCCATTCTTCTTTTGTCAACAAAGGATTGTTCTTTCTGCTTCTTCCCATTGTAAAATCGGGAAAGCCATTTTCCAGCAGCGTTGATACAACTAATGCCATAGGGTCTAAATCCTCGTACTCAACAGCTAATAAGCTTCCATTAGTAGTTAATAATATTGAAGCCTCCAATATTCCATGCATTGGATTTAGGTATTGGTGTAAGGTATTAACAGCCACAACAAAATCATAACCATACAAGTGTTTCCTGTTTACAAAGCCTTCTGTAACTAATTCATAATCAATATGTCTTCCGTAACTGCACAGCCTTTTTTGAGCTGCCGAAAGCATTCCTGCCGAAGTATCAAATAGGGTAATTTCAATGCCTTCTCCCAAACGATGTATTAATCTCTCTGCTGCTATGCCGGTTCTGGCTCCTAAAACAGCAACTTTTGTCCGCTGCTTACTATTTACTTTCTTTTTTATTTCCTCAATAATTTTTTCAATACAAAATATTGTTTCAGTTCCTTGCATTGCCAATGCTTCGGGTAAAATATCCTCGTATTCAAGAAGCACAACTACTTCTTTTTCACCCTTTAAAATTGCTTTAAATAAATCAATATGCTTAAATAATCGTTCACCAACTTCTGTTTGCTCTGCTTCTTCATTGCTAAGTACTTCACTGTATCTCTTTCCTTGTATAAGTTTATCTCCATGGTTTTCAAACACTTCACGTTGTATTAACCAATCAGTCCATATATTCACTACATTACTTGTTTTCTCATCAATCTCATTAATGAATAAATCCTCTGCCACAAGGATTTTTAGTAAAAAGCGTTCCACTGTTTCAATACGTTCTTTTAGCTTGTTATCCCCTAAAGTGTGCGTATACTCTTCCTGAATTACTTGCTGCTTTTGGTTCTCATTTTCTTTTTTGTATAACTCAGGTACTATTGCTGCCACAAGCTTTTTACTGCCATTATCTTCGGCAAGTGCTATAACTGCCTCACTTATGCCATCATATTTATTTAATACCTTTTCTATTTCTTCCAGTTCAATTCTAAAGCCATTTATTTTTACCTGAGTATCCATTCGCCCTAAAAATTCAAGTACGCCGTCACTTCTATATCTGGCCATATCTCCTGTTTTATACCACCTTGTACCGCCTTCTGTTAAAAATTTCTCTTTTGTTAAGGCTTCTTGGTTTAAATACCCTTCTGCAACTCCCAATCCACCTATCCATAGCTCTCCGCCTTCATAATCGGGACAGTCGAAACCATTCTTGTCCACTACACGAAGGCACTGATTGCTTAAGGGAGCTCCATAAGGAATTGATTTCCAGTTTTCTTCTATCTCTAATACTTCATAGTAATTTGACCATATTGCTGCCTCAGTAGCTCCTCCAAGAGAAATGAATCTGCAATCAGCATTCAAAGCTTTTAGCCGTGAAAACAAATTTATTTTTATCCAGTCACCGGAAAGAAAAACCTTTGTAAATGGCAGGCTTTTACCTTCCGACTCACTGGCTGTTAAAAACATATCAAACAACGTAGGCACAGTATTCCATATGGTAACTCCATAGTCCTGTACCAACCTGTTCCATTCCGAGGCTTCCTTCTTATTCTCTTCGTTAAGTACTACCAGCTTTCCACCTGCGCTAAGCAAACCAAAAATGTCGTATACAGACAAATCAAAATCCAACTCGGATACTGCAATAATGCAATCCTTATCTGAAATTTCAAATCTTCTATTTATGTCATAGATGGTGTTGTAGGCGGATTTGTGAGTAATAATTACACCCTTTGGCGTTCCTGTTGTTCCTGAAGTGAATATCACATAAGTGGTTGCTTCTACAGGCATTAGCACAGGTGATTCCAAGCTTTCAAAATTATCTCTGTCCTCAATTGCTATAGGATTTACAACCTCAATTTGAGACAAATTCTTTTTTTCATCTCTATTTGTTAGTATGTATTGTATCCTACCCGATTCAAGTATTTTCCTTTTTCTTTCTGTAGGATGATTAATTCCCACAGGTACATAGGCGGCACCCGCAGAAAGAATCCCCAGTACCGCTATTATTTGCTCAATACCTTTTGGTAAAATTACCGAAACCAAATCTCCTTTTTTTACTCCTTGAGAAATTAACATTTTTGCTACCTTCAAAGAACTGTCTTTTAATTCTCCATAGGACATTTCATGTCTTTTACCGTCTTGGCGCCAAATCAATGCTGTTGAAGTATTATTATTTAATGCATTTTCATAAAATTCCTCGTGTAAGCACTTATATTCCAAATCAATATATGTATCATTAATTCTCTCACGTATTTCTTTTTGCGATTCCGGAAGAAAATCGGTTATTGTCATTTCTTCATACCTCCAACTTATGAATGTTCACGGTTTTCTTTGATAAATACAGGCGTATCCCAGCAGTCGCTTTCTATCAGTCCTTTTATTTGCTCAATATATATTTCAAACATATTTTTAAGCTCTCCATAGTCAAAGGCATCAGAAACGTAATCCCAGGATAACGCCAAGCCTCCATTATCATCTCTTGCCTGATGGTCCAATACCACCTGAGGTGTTTGGCTTATTGCATATACTTCTCTGAAATCAGAAGCTTCGTCAAACTCAAGCTTACCTTGCAGCATACTTGTAAATACTACAGGCATAACAGCCTTTCCAAGCTTGTTTGCAGACAGCTTTTTCAGTAATCTGGTTCCGTCATAGTTCCTATATTGAATTAATTTCCAGAATTGCTGCTGTATCATTTTAACTTCCTCTAAAAAATGTATATTCTCATTATGGAAATACGAAGCGAGACCAATATTGGTAAAGTCCCCAAGTACTTTTGAGATTTCCCTATTCAGAGGAAGGCGATTAAACAGGGTCAGGTTTACAGTCAAGTTCTTATTGCTGCTGAAATATGCCAATACCTTCATAAAAACGGTGCAAACCAATGCTGATGGTGTAAATTGATATTTTTTGAGTTTTGCATACAGCTTTTCGGTTTCATTTAAAGTAAATTTGTAAGATATCCTATTGAAATGTGGCTTTTCTATTAAACTCAATTGCTTTTTGAAGGGTAACTTAGGACACTCGGGAATAATTTTTAACTTCTCCTCCCAGTATTCCTCCGCCTTAGCCCAACTTTTATCTTCCTTTAAATAACTTGTTTCTTGCTGCAAATATTCTCTGAAGGTAAAGGCGGGCCACGATACCGTCTCTTCTTTGTATATTTTAAATATATCAAACAGCAGCTTTTGAGCGCTCCAGGCATCTAATATAATACAGTCAAAACTAAAGTGTAAAATATCTGCGTCATTGTCTCTCTTGCTTACCTGAAAATGAAACATAGGCCAGTTTCCCAACTGGTACCTGTGATGGTACCATGCTTTTCTAACCTCATTTAATGTTGCTTCACTGTCAAGCTTAACTGTCTTTAGCTCAAATTCAGGTACATCAGAAATTACCTGTTGGACGCCTGATGGATGTATTACTGTTCTCAGAGCTTCATTGTTTTTTATGACTTCATTGATTGACCTCTGCAGCTTCTTTTCATCAATGTTGTTACAGCTGTATTCTGTATAATAATGAGCGTTTATATTGCCAAGCTCATAGTCGGAGGAGTGGCCTATCAGATAGGCATTTTGTATTGGTGTCAGTCTGAAACCATCCAAAACTGTTTTGTTATCATTCTCCTTCAAATGTCGTATTATATTTTCTTTTTCCTCTTTTAGCTTTTTTAATAAGTCATTATCAATTTTGTCCTTTTCAGCACGGTATTTCAATTTATTATTTTCTACCCATATTGTAATTCCGGTGTCTTTGCATAATTGCAGCAAATCTTGTATTTCATTAATCACATTATCCTCCATATTTTGATACAAGTTCCTTAAACATCTCCGACGGTACTGAATTGTGGACACAATTACTGATTATGTCTGCATAGCCCAAGCTCTTGGTAATTTCACTCCATTGCTTTGCACACAGTATTTCCTGCTGAGCTTTTTTGGCAGAGCTTTTTCCTTTGCAGATACATTCTCTTATACTCATTAAATCCTCAAGTATTGCTTTTGGCCAGAGCTTTGTAAGAGTATCCTTAAAGCTCAGGTGTACATAATCCCCCAGTATTTCAGATGTGTTTTCAAGCATGTAATCTGGGAACTCACCATGTAACTGTCCACGCTCATACATATCTACAGATACGTGCAAACGGGGATTCCAGAGAGTAGGGCCAAAGGTATCCTCAAGAGTAAGCCTTCCGCATTCGTATACAATAACAATATTGTGAAGTAAATACATATGGTTATCAGGGTCCTTGGGATACACTTCATTGTGTATTTCCAACGTAACGGGAGTTGAGCCAAGCAAGCCCGTAAGTATATGAAAGGGGCCACTGTCTTTATTAACACAATGTACCTCCCAATCACGTATGGACGGCATTGCATACATCAGTATTTCAACGGCAGGATACGATACCTGAGCGGCAAAAGCTGCATTAATGTAGGCAGGCTTCTGGATTTGATTTACAGCCTTTGCACATTCAATAAATTTTTTTACTTCGGGCAAATTGGCATATAAGTTTCCTGTCTGAAAAAATACATTATTTTTTTTCGCCAGACGATAACATTTTTCCAAATCCTTAGGATGGAGAGGGTGCTCCTGAATAACATGAATCCCTCTCTCCATAAGCTTAATTGTTAAGTCTGTGCCACATCCCCCAAGAACACTTGACCTTAGAACCACACATGCCAAATCAATATCGTCTGGAAGCTCATCAACTTCTGAATATAGTTTTACATTATAGTTTGAGGCACACTTTTTTGAGCGTTCACTGCCTTTTGCAAGCAAGCCTACTACCTCAAATTCATTTTCTTGCAGCTTCAGTGCCTCAAGGTAAAACTGTCCGAAGGTACTTCCGCAAACAATCGTACGTAACTTTCTCTCCATTATAAGCCCTCATTTTAGTCGAGTGATTTTTGAATAGCCTCTGCCAAGGTTCTGACTGTGGGATTTTGGAAAATTGTTTCAATGCTTACATCCTTTTTATACTTTTCATTCAAGTCATTGGTCAGATGGATAACTTGCAGTGAATTTCCACCTAATTCAAAAAAACTTTCATCTATCCCCAGACTTTCACAGTCCAAAATATTTCGCCACAATTCCCATATGGTTTTTTGGAAATCAGTTTGGGGCATTATTAATTTACTCGTTGGATTTTTATTATCCATTTTTTCTGCTGCCAATGCTTTGAGCTTTGCACCGTCAACCTTTCCGTTACTTGTCAAAGGAATAGAAGCTGTCTCAATAATTAAAGCCGGTATCATATAACTCGGGATTTTATCTCTAAGTAAAGAAATCAATTCCTCCTCTTTATATGATGTATTACCCTCACTGTTCAATGTGACAAAAAGCACTAATCTCAAGCTTTTGTCAGAATTAACCACAGTGGTAGCAATGGCTTCTTTTATTCCGGTATATTCTTTTGCTGCCGCCTCAATTTCTCCCAACTCAATTCTATATCCGCTGATTTTCACCTGAAAATCTTCTCTTCCCAGAAACTCAATAGAGCCGTCTGATTTATATCGTCCTAAATCATCAGTACAATATAGTCTCTCACCTGTTACCGGATGCTTTGGAAATTTCTCCTCAGTTTTTGCCCTATCATTTAAATACTCTTTTGCTACTCCCATTCCCCCAATATAAAGCTTTCCTACTGCCCATGTAGGACAGTCCTCCATGGCATCATTTAGTACATAATATTTCTGATTACTTAAAGGCCAGCCATAAGGGATGCTTTTCCAATCAGCTTCAAGCTCCTTAACTTCAAAATAGTTTGACCATATAGATGCTTCTGTTGCTCCTCCAAGACAAATAACTTTTCCATTTGCGAAGCATTTTTTGATTTTATTCGGAAGCTCAAGGGGAATCCAATCACCGCTCAGCAGTACAACTCTCAAAGATTGTTCTGCAACAAGCCTTCGATTGTCAATAAACTCAACCAGCATTTGCATAAACATTGGAACAGTATTCCAAACTGTTACTTTTTCTCTATTTATTAACTCCACCCAATGAGAGGGTTCTTTAACTTTCTCCGGGTTTGGAAGTACCACTGTACCGCCAACTGCCAGAACTCCGAATATATCATAAACAGAAAGGTCAAAATTGAGATTTGAAAGTGCTAAAATTGTATCCGTACTATCTATGGCAAAGCGTCTGTTTATATCAAGAATGGTATTAACGGCTCCCCTATGGTCTATTACAACCCCCTTTGGAGTACCCGTCGAGCCGGAAGTATAAATAATATAAGCTATTGAATCCGGTCTGTTACTGGACTTCCTTATAACTTCAACGTTGCTTGTTTCTTCCATAGTATCTATTGCCATGCATTTGTTACCCAGCAGTGACGGATGCTTTTCTAATATCCGGGATTGGCTGAGAATTATATTCGCTTCTGCGTTATTTAAGAGTTGTTTAATTCTTTCTATGGGATTATCAGCATCAATGGGGACATAGACAGCTTCTGCAAATAGGGCTGCATATACTGCTACTATTTGCTCCCAGCCCTTTTCCATTACAATTGCCACCTTGGTACCTTTGGCTTTCTGCTTTTTCAGCCAACCTGCCGCTATAGAGGCGTATCTTACTAATTCTGAATAACTCAGAGATTTTGCTTCTGAAATTACAGCAGTTTTTTCAGGAAATTTTTCAGCAGACTTGAGCAATAAGCTGTCCAAGGTCTCATTTGATATGTCATAGTCTGTCTGATTTGCTTTGATTCTCTTATCTGATATTTTTATGTCTATGCAGCTTTTTACAGCAGCCGTCCAAAGCTGCTCCTCTGTTGCCAGCTTTTCAACAAGGCTGCTATATGCTTCAAACATTTCATCAAGCATTCCTTCATAAAACAACTCGTCCACTGAATCCCAGAACAAGCAAAGTGCTCCGTCCTGTTCCACCACTTGATGATCCAACCAAACCTGTGGTGTCTGGGAGATGTTATAGACAAGCTTTCCAAGCCATTCCCCTTCATTCCACTGGTCTATACCCAATCCGCTTGTAAATACCACAGGCATACCTACTCTGGTACCACCATTATTTTTTGCTAATTCCCTTTGCACCTCTATTCCATTGAAATATGAATTATCAAGGTCGGACAGCAATTGCTTCTGGAGTTTTTGAGTCCTCTCAAGGAAATTATTACAGCCTTCTGAATTAATCTCCAATAAGGTTAGAGTAGTAAAATCACCCACCACTTGATAAACTTCTTTATGCATTGGAATTCTGCTGAACTGTGTTAAATTAATACTAAAAGTTGAATTTTTGCTCCAGCGCCGCAAGGTTTCCGCATAGGCAGAAATCAATAAAACAGAGGGTGTTATGCCATATTCCTTTGCTTTAATTTTCAAGCTGTCCCAAGCTGACTTTTCCAATTTGTAAGAACGGCGGTGGAATCTTTGTTCTGCTATTTCTCCGGCATTCTTTGCCAAAGGCAGTTCGGGTGCACAAGGCAAGGTTTCAATACGTTCTTGCCAATATTTTTTTGAGTTCTCATATAATTCGGTGCTTTTTATATTCTCAAGTCCTAAAACATAATCACGAAAGGTCAGTTGTAAATCCGGAAGCAGCTTATCACTGTCCTTATATAATTTTGCCCATTCACTTAAAAGATGGAACATACTCCAGCCGTCAAAAATCAGGTTATCAAAGCTTATATGTAAACGTACCTTATTTTCTTCAAAGCAGGTTGCTTTAATCTCAAAAAGCGGCCAGTTCTCTGTTGATAACACCTGATGGGACATATGCTCCCGCAACTTTTCCATGTACATGCTTGCAACCTTGCCTGTTTCCTTGGTTATATCCATTACCTGAATTGTATACTGAGGTACATCTTCTAATATCTGTTGTCTTCCGTCTGAAAGAATAACAACCCTCATCATAGCATGGTATTTAATTAGCTTATTTAAAGACTGATTTAACCTATCCATTTCAAGGTTTTGTCCCTCAAGTTCAAAATAGCAATGTGTGGCAACTCCACCCAGTTCATATATACCGCTTCTGCCAATCCAATACGCATATTGAACGTCTGTAAGTGGAAAGGGAAGGTAGGTATCTTGGGGATTTGGAATAATATCCGGCAACAAACTTTCAACAGGTTTCAAGTCTTTAGCTTCCTTTAAGCTGCTTTCAATGGCTTCTGCCAATTTGAATACAGTTGGCTTATTAAATACGGTTCCCAAAGAAATATCAATTTTAAACTCCTCACGAAGCATGGCTGCAAGCTTTGTTGCGATTAAAGAATCGCCACCCAGTTCAAAATAATTATCATATAAATCAATTTCTTCTATTGAAAATATCTGACTCCAAAAATCCGATACTTTTCTTTGTATTTCTGTTGTTGGTTTTGTCGTATTCTTTTTATGTTGTCTTGATTTTTCCTGTACTGCCAGAGCCTTTCTATCTATCTTTCCATTCATTGTTGAAGGCATTTCAGTTAATAACTCATATGTTTTTGGAATCATATATTCAGGCAGCTTATCCTGCAAGTATTTTTCCAGTTTCCAAGGAGCAAACCTTTCTGCCTCATTGCTGACTTGTGCCACCAACAGCAGTCCGTGAGTCCTCTCCTTCTGTGCTTCCGGAAAAAGAGCTACATTTTTGAAGTGTCCTTTATTCAGCTTTTCAAGCCATTGTTCAGTAGATATAAAGGGTACTCTTTCCTGCCTTCTTTCATCTTCAAAATGTGTAAAGCCATCTTCCAAAAATCCTGCTGTCACCTGATGAAGAGAGCTGTTTATAGTCATTTCAGAAATAATAGCTATTCCGTTTGGTGCTAACAGCTTTGATATTCTCATTAAGGTATCATCCAGATTTTTTGTTCGATGCAGTGAATTAATTGCTATGACACAGTCAAAGGAATGCTCTGATAATCCATGTTCTGAAATGTCCTTATTAAAGTCTGCAACAGTATATTGAATTGCTTTATAATCTGATAAACTATTTTCTGCTTCCTCCAAGAAAAATTTTGAGGTGTCGGCATAGGTATAGCTGACTGCTTCTCCATACAAGTAATTGAGAAGGATTTTTGTTGCTGATATATTTCTTGTCCCAAATTCCAATACCTTTACTGGCTTATCTTTTGCTCCTGTTTTTATTACTTCCTTTATCACTCTTTCCAGAGTTTCGGAATTTGCAATATTGCCGGGTAATATTTCAGTCAACCCGGTTAATGATAACGGAATATGTTTTGAATAAAACACCTCTAAAGGACTGATTTTCCCTGTCAGCATTTTTGCTCCATAGTGTTCCAAATCATTCAAATATTGTGTAACCGTAACTATCTCACTATACCAGCCGGAATTATCCATGGGCTTCATAAAGGTTTCCTTATTGACATTAGAAAAGTACTGCCGGTTTTCTATTCTGATTAGCTTTGCGGTAACTAAAGCATCCAGCCAGCTTTCAAGGAAGGTTTTATACCTGAGTTCAATATTAAATTTGTCAAAAAAAGAATTGAAGCTGTGACTTTCTCCCTCCCACCTCCATGCTCCTAAATGTGTTAATATATTGAGCATTGTTTGTGCCGCAAGATTGTCTATATCACTGTATAGAGCATTGATATTTACTTTTTCCGTACCTCTCCCTACTGCTACAGGTATCTGTTGAATTGATTTCCATAAGGTATTACCTGAAGTGCTGCTTCCGATTTTCTCAAATAATAAAGACCTTTTCTCTCTATCGGGCACCAAATATCCTTTTAGATATTTAGTTCCTTGTGTCTCTCCTACAGCAACCACTACGGCACTATGAACGGCAGGATGCTGCTTTATCGCTGTCTCGATTTCCTCCAGCTCAATACGATGTCCTCTGATTTTCACCTGAAAGTCTCTGCGCCCCAGAAACTCAATTGTTCCGTCAGGCCAAAACCTGCCCATATCGCCTGTTTTATACCAGCGAATACCTCCATCCGTAACAAAACGCTCTTGCGTAAGCTGATAATCACCTCTATACCCTTTTGCAACACCACCTCCGCCAATCCACAGCTCACCTTCCACCCAATCCGGGCAGTCTCGCCCTTTCTTGTCAATAATCCTGTAAGACTGATGTAATAAAGCTTTTCCGTATGGGATTGATACCCATGATGAAGGTATTGGCAAGGTTATATCAAAATAGTTTGACCAGATAGAAGCCTCCGTTGCCCCTCCCATAGCTACCATTCTGCAATTCTTTGTATATTGCTCCATTCTTTCAGGGAGTTCTAACCCAATCCAGTCTCCTGAAAGCAATACCAACCGCAAGGGCAAAAGTCCTATAGCTTCACTCTTGGCTGAAATCAACAACATATCAAAAAGAACGGGAACTGAATTCCACATTGTAACTTTATATCTTTCCAGTTGCTTCAACCAATAAGAAGGATTTTTTTGTTCTTCCTCTGGAAGCAGTACCACAGCACCCCCTGCCCCAAGAAGCCCGAACACATCAAATACAGATAAATCAAAATCCAGTGCAGATACCGCAAGTACTCTATCCTTGCATCCCACCTCATATTTATTATTAATATCTGAAATGGTATTCCATGCGCTGGCGTGACTTATTTCTACTCCCTTTGGTTCTCCCGTGGTACCGGAGGTCAGTATTATATATGCGCTTTGTTCAGGTGAGGTTTTTATACAATTATTCAAAGGCTTATAAGAAAGGAGTTCTTCCATTTGCATTAAATTGCTGTCCTCGGACCATTGGAGCAGGTGCTTATTTTCTGTATCAGTAATTATATAGGTAATATCCAGTTTATTGTGAATTAACACTCTTCTGCTATGGGGTTGACCCAGGCTGACGGGAACATAGCAATTTCCTGCCGCCAGTATTCCAATAATTGCTATTACTTGATTTATACCTCTGGGCAATGTAACTGCAACCGTTTCACCGTCTTTAATGCCATGTTCCGTCAAATAAGCTGCAACGGACAGTGCTTTTTCAGCAAGTTCTCCATATGTAAGCTCTTTATTTGACCCGCTGTCTATCAAGGCAATATTGTTGGGATTTTTTAATGCCTGTATAAAAAATCCGGTATGAAGGCATTGTGTGTTTTCTATAATCGGTATATTAAAAGCCTCTTCTCTGCGTTGCAACTGACAGTTTGTAAGTAATTCCCTTGTCTCCTCCCAAGAAGCCCTGTGTATCAAGCTCTTAATTAAAGACTCAAAGCCTTCAAACATATCCTCCAACAAATGCTCAGAAAATAACTCGTCTACAGAATCCCAAATAAGCATCAAGCCATTTTCCCATTCATAGGTCTGAAAATCTATATAAACCTGTGGAGTTTGGGAAACCATGTAGCTAAAAGCGCCTAAACTCTCTTCAAACTCTTTGTTAATCAAGGGAGTTCCTAAATTACACGCAAAAACAATAGGTGCAAAATTATGTCTTTCACCATGATATTTTGTCAGTTCCCTTTGTACTTGTACACCGGAATAAGCCCCATGAGCCACATCTCTGTAAAATTGAGACTGGATTTCCCTAAGTGAAGTAATGAAAGGTTTTTCCTCTTCCATATTTATTTCCAATAAAAGTAAATCTGTGAAGTCTGCTACAACGTCTTCTATTCCCATAACTTCTGTTTTTCTGTTAAAAAGGGGAATATTAATTAAGAAGTGAGAATTGGCACTCCAACGTTCAAGTACCTTTGCATATGCAGTTAACAGTGCCATAGCGGGAGTAACCTGATATGCTGCCGCATTATTTTGAATTAAGCTCCATTCCTCCTTATCAAGCCACAAGGTTCTTCTTTTAAACCATGGTTTTTTTATTTGCTCTGGCTTTTTGCAAAGGGGCAATTCCGGTGCAGAAGGTAGCTTTGGAATTCTTTCTGTCCAATAAATTTCAGCTGCTTCAATTGACTTTTTATTTTCTTCCTTCTGTGATTCCAAGTATTTTTTGAAATTCCAGTTTTTTGATGAATCGGGTAACTCTCGGCTATTATATGCAGTTGATAAGTCTCTTAATAAAATCTGCAAGCTTTGTACATCCGCCACCAATAAATCTACATCAAAAAACAATCTCGTCTTGTTCTCCGGCAGAAGACTAAGCTCTAATCCGATTACTTGCCCGTTTTTTACATCTAAGCATCTATGTGAAAGCTTATTACGCAGTTTTTCCAATTCAGGCTCAATATCACTTACCCTCATATTTCTAAAATCATGTACTAAAATAGGATAAGTCTTTGAAATCTTATCTATCACCTGCTCTCCATTTTCTAAAAATCTGCTTCTCAGCATAGGATGATGGGCTGTTAATTTTTCCCATGCTTGCCCTAAACGGTCAGAGTCCACACCATGACCGTCAAACTCTAAATAAGCATGGCAGCCCACTCCTCCCAAGGGCTGACCCTCGCTTCTTCCTACCCAGTAACTATATTGCACATCTGTAAGTGGAAAGAGTACTCCTTCGTCCGGTGGTTGTGTAAAATAATCAGTAACCTTAGCTTCCTGCTCTGATTTCAAGTTATTCAGTAATATACACCAACTGGCTAAAGTCGGCTCTTCAATTAATTTTGCAAAGGAAACCTTGGCGCCGGCCCTTCTCCATATATTTGCCAAACGCATAATTTGTAATGAATCTAGCCCAAGCTCCAGCAAATTCTGATTATCATGGAAATCTTCCGCCCTTGAAAGCTTCTCCTTAATTTGCTCTTTTACTTTTTTATACTCCAGTATATCTTCCTTCACTTTCTCCATGTTTTAATTAGCCTCTCTTTCCTTTTCAAGGTTGATTACAGGCCTTTTGCCTTTTCAGCTGACAGCACCAACTTCTGTTTGTCGATTTTACCCATATTAGTTAGCGGCCAGCCTTCAATTCTTTCTAATTGGTCAGGTATTTTGTAGCGAGCCAGACCAAGCTCAGACAAAAATGTGTGAATTTCTGCTAAGCTGATTTCCGTATCCTCCGTTATAATAAAAGCACAGCTTCTGTTGCCTAATTCCTTGTCAGATATTCCAACCACAGCAGCCTCCTTTATTCGAGGATGTTTACATAAATATTTTTCAATCTCAGCCGGAGTAATTTTCTCCCCTGCTCTGTTTATTTGTTCCTTTATGCGACCGGCCATTTGAAGCATTCCGGCTTTTGTAAATCTGGCTTTGTCACCAGTTTTATAGTAACCGTCAGCAGTAAAACTGAGCTTATTTTGCTCTGGTGCCTTGTAATAGCCTTTAATTGTATAAGGCCCTTTCATAATCAGCTCACCGTATTCACCTGTTGGTACCTCCTTACCCTCCGCATTGACAATTTTCAGAACATCAGCTTCTGAAATAGGAGTTCCCTGACAAGTGCAAATAGTGTCTTCATCATCCTCAAGTTTTGTCATGCAAACAATTCCTTCTGCTGTTCCAAACACTTGCTGAAGTTTACAGTCCATAACTGAAATCACATTTCGTGCCAGGCTTTCCTCAAACATTGCTCCTCCTACCTGAACAACTTGGAGGCTGGAAATATCATTCTCCTTATCCCATTCCAGTGTCTCCATATACAAAGTCACAAGCGCAGGAACAAGAGACATACAGGTAGCTCCAAACTCTTCAATTAAAGGAAATACTTCATCGGGACTGGTTGTACTACACATAATGGTCTTTCCGCCAAAAGTCATAGCTCCCAATATACCGGGATTTGCCAGTGGAAAATTGTGTGAAACAGGCAATATTGCAAGATTTACCGTATTTTTATTGAAACCGCTTCTTATTGCTGCCATTTTTGCATTATAAGCATAGTCAGCATGTGTTCTGGGTATTAATTTGGGTATCCCTGTAGTACCTCCCGAAAGCAACAAGAGTGCAGTGTCATTACAATCCACTTTAGGAAACTCCCTCTTTTCACCCCTAATATTTTTTAGCATATAGTAGCTGTCTGAATAACCATCAACAATTATGTACTTTAAAAAGCTATGCTTTTCTTTGAGCAAGTCAGCTAATTTTTCATATTCGTATTTCATATATTTTTCCGGAATTATGTATGCAGTTGGTGCTCCTGCCTGACATATACCATCAAGCTCATTTTCACGGTGCGCCGGTAATGCCATTATTGGTATTGCTCCTATTCTGACCAAAGCAAAAAATGTTTCTGCAAATGAAATTCTATTTGGCAGTTGAAGAATAACTCTATCACCTTTTTTTATACCAATTTCCAACAGACCAAAGGCCAAATCGTCAACTCTTTTGTTTAGCTCCTCATAGGTTATTTCAGAAGAGTTTTCTACAAATGCAATTCTATCAGAGTAATTCTGAGCCCAGTTACTCAACTGCTGACCCAGAGTAATTTGCTCCCAGCCTTCTAACTTTTCGTACTCTTCAATATCACTTACAGCTTTATTGTCTTTTATCATTTATATTTTCAACCTCCTAACTCACAGTCAACCCCTAAAAACAAAAGCAGATAAGTTAGATTATTCTAACTTATCTGCTTTATAATTACATATCCTCATATTGTAGTCAATGGAATAACTTCATTTTCGTCTTATCAAGGTATATTTGTGTCCAATAAAGGCTATTTTGTTAACTGCTTGAATTGTGTTAGTGGTTAATTATCAGCTGTAGAACTACTGAGGATAATATGGCAATTGCCATTCCTGCAAGTACATCCGAAGGATAGTGTACACCTAAATAGAGTCTTGAAATGGCAATTATAAAAGCAATGGGAAAACAAATTGCTGCCAGTACAGGAAGGTTCAATGCCAGTGTTGTAGCAATAGCAAATGCTGCCGTAGTGTGCCCCGATGGGAAGGAATAATAATCCAAAGCTACATCAAAAGTATTAATATTTACTAAAACATCCTTGGGTCTTAACCGACAAACACTATTTTTTAGCAGCTGTACAAATAAGTGACTTAATGCTAAGGCAACTAATGCCTGAATTCCCATATTTCTGATTTCTCCATTCCCCATTATGGCAATCAACAAGCAAGTAGAAATTGTGGCAGCAGCACTGCCTAAATGAGTTATCCTAGGCATTATTATATCCAGAACTTTACATCTGATTGAATTATTAAAGATTAAAAGTGTATTTAAGTCTGCAACGTATAGTATTCCTTTTAGTCCACTCATTGCAATACCCCCTTATATTGATATTAATCAATTCCTCTAATGCTTATAATTATAAAGGGTTAATATTAACACTTTATTGAGTTTGTGTTATATTTAATTAATAATAGTTCTTGTGAAATAGAGATGGCTTCTATATCATGATAAGATTATAGAAGCCGCCCTCATAAACTAACATTTTTTGTAGAGAAGTATTTCTTGATATATTACCTTATTCCACAGCCCAGACCGTTTCCTCCGCGGCCTATTCCCATTCCAAAGCCCATACCATTTTTTCTTCCTATTCTTCCACTTCCTGTTCCATCACAGGCTGCCTGATTATTTTTTATGTTATTATATATTTCATCGGCTTGTTGCTGAGTAATTTGTCCATTTTTAACTTTCTCATCCAGAATAGCCTTCTTCTGCTTCAAAAGTTCAGTTTTAAATTCATCCAATTTTCCTGCTTCATTTGCTATAGTTCCGTATGTCTTTCCTCCCTCTCTTTCAACATATATCTCGTTTACACTTTTTCCTGTCAAAGCAGCGGCAACCTCCGCAGGAGTTTTTAAATCAGCAGCATAAACCATTCCTGCTGCTCCAATAACTAATACTGATAAGGATACTGCTACAAGTTTTTTTAAGTTTTTCATATCAAACACTCTCCTTTTAAAATAAGTTTATCAATAACTTTATGTACACATTGTAATAAATAATTGTGGCAAAACTTTGACAAAAGTTCGAAATAATTGTGGCAATAACACAGTTTTGACACAAACAACTTTATACCTCATGATATAATAAGCTTGAAACGGAGGGATATAATCTGGACAAATACATTCTTATAGCTGACGATAATGAAGGGATTCTGGACATACTAAAAACATACGCTGAAAAAGAGGGTTTTATGCCATTGCTGGCACATGACGGACTTGAAGCTATAGATATTTTCAGCAAATATCATCCATTATTATTACTGCTTGATGTTATGATGCCAAAAAAGGATGGGTTTGAAGTTTGCCGTGAAATTCGTCAGAAATCAAATGTTCCGATAATTATGATTACTGCAAAGGGTGAAGATTCAGACAGAATTATGGGACTTGATATAGGAGCTGACGACTATATCGTAAAGCCCTTCAGTCCAGGTGAGGTTATGGCACGAATCAGGGCTATATTAAGGCGTGTAGATAATTCAAATGAAGATAATAAGAAAGTTACACAGCATCCCGGACTTGAAATCAACATAGCAGAATACGAAGTAAAGGTAAATGGTTCCCCGGTTAATCTTACAAAGAAGGAAATAGAAATTCTGTGGCTTTTGGCAACAAATCCGGGGAAGGTTTTTTCAAGAGATAACCTGCTTGACAGTGTATGGGGTTATGAGTACTTTGGAGACGCACGTACTGTGGATACTCATATTAAGCGCCTGAGAGCCAAAATAGATATTTCAGATAAAATATCCTGGGATATAAAAACAATATGGGGTGTCGGTTACAAATTTGAGGTGAAGCATGTTTAAGAAAACTCTTGCATTTAAGCTAACCATAGGTTTTGTAGTAATAGTATTTATATCTATGCTGGTAATCGGCGTTTTTTTTATTCATATGTTCAGGCAGTATACATTTGACACAAAAGAAAAAACAATGCTTGAAAAAGCTCATAATATATCTGATTTAATAGCTGAGAATACTTTAAGCAATGGTCAAATGCATGGTTTTGGAGGATTAATACGCTTTCTTGATACCATGACGGAGGCTGATGTATGGATTACTGACAGTGTGGGTAATCCTGCCGTCTTTTCCGGTATGGGAATGGGTATGGGTATGGGAAAAAAGTTCAATTCAGAACCCATTCCCGATGAAGCAAAAAAAGTTATTCATGAAGTATTATCCGGGAAAGACTCTGTCAGTCAAAGTTTTAGTAGTGTTTACAAAGAAACTACCTTAACAGTAGGAGTACCTGTTTTTGACACTAATAATACCGTAACAGGGTCGGTGTTTCTTCATGCCCCGATTACAGGTATAACACCAACGCTTAATAAGGCAGTAAGTATTCTGTCAGTAAGTATAGCTATAGCTTTATTCCTTGCTATAGCACTTGGACTCTTCTACTCCCTCCTTTTTACACGTCCTCTGAAAACTATGAATTCAATTGCCATAGAAATGACTAATGGAAATTATTCAGTCAGGACAGGAATACGCAGTAAAGATGAGCTTGGTCAGCTCGGAGGCTCTCTTGATCTTTTAGCTTCAAAATTAAGCTATACAATTAACCAGCTTTTTCAGGAAAAAGGTAAAATGAGTGATATTATTTCAAGCATATCTGAGGGTCTTGTAGCTTTTGACCTTGAGCTTAAACCATTAAACTATAATAATGCACTTTCCGATATAATGAACCGTTCACAACCATACAAATCAGAACTATTGGTAAGAGATTTTGATGCTTTGGAAATTAACTCCTTGCTTACTACAGTTATTAATGAAAAGAAATCATGTCAGATTATTAAGACTTGGGTAAATAAAAAACTCAAATTTACACTTTCACCTATTATTGATAATAATGAAAATGTTACAGGTTGTGTAGTTTTAGTTCAAGACATTAGTGAAAGCGAGCGACTAGAACAGCTTCGAAAGGATTTTATAGCAAATGTTTCACATGAATTCCGTACTCCGCTTACAGTAATCAAAGGCTCAATTGAAGCTCTCAACGACGGTGCTATAGAGAAAAAAGAAGACATTGAACGTTACTACAGCAGAATACTATCCGAAACCAAAATTCTTCAAAGGCTGGTTGGTGACCTTCTTGAGCTTTCCCGGCTTCAATCCGGTAAAATTTCGGTCAATGAAGAAAAAGTTCATATTCCAAGCTTGCTGTCTGATGTAACTAAAAGTATGCAGACAATTGCTGTAAAAAAGCAAATATCTATAGAGTATTCACCTATCGAAGCTGTACCTCCTGTATTGGGTGATTATGACAGGTTAAGGCAATTATTTACTATTTTTATTGATAATGCTATAAAATACTCTCCTGAAAAAACAAAAATCAGTATTGAAATTGCTGTAAAAGGTACCCTTGAAATAAAAATTGCCGATAAAGGGTATGGAATATCTGAAGAAGAACTTCCATATGTATGGGAACGCTTTTACAAGACAGATAAGTCAAGAGAAAGCAATGGCACAGGTCTTGGACTTTCAATTGCAAAACACCTCATTCAACTTCATGGGGGCAATGTAACGATGCAAAGCAGTCTTGAAGAAGGTACAACTGTAACTGTTTATCTTCCTTATTCTGAATAATTTGTTGCTGTTTTATTATTAATTGTTTTAATTTGTTTAGTATACACTTATATTGGGTATATATTAAAAAGAAATTTTACTAAAGGAAGGTGATATTAACTGTCTCCTATTTATTATTTTCTAACATTTACAGAGGGAATTTTAACCTTTATTTCGCCTTGTCTACTACCCATGCTTCCTATATATTTTATCTACCTTGCCGGTGAAACTGAGCAAAACGTAAATTCCAAGAGCAAATTATTTATTAATTCTATTGGGTTTGTTATAGGTTTTTCATTGATTTTTACGCTACTTGGTGCATCAGCAACCACTCTTGGCCATTTTCTTTCTAATCACAGAAGCTTATTGGAAAAGATAAGCGGTGCTGTAATGATTGTATTTGGTCTGAACTTTATAGGTATACTCAAAATAGGCATTATTAACATGGATAAAAGAATTAATTATCAATTTAAAAGTCTTAAATTTATTACTTCAGTTATATTCGGTATAGTTTTTGCTTTTGGCTGGTCCCCCTGCCTGAGTTCCTTTTTAGGCTCTGCCCTTGCACTTGCAAGTAACTCTAAAACTATTTTTGAAGGAATACTTTTACTTCTCTGTTTTTCTATCGGACTTGGTATTCCGTTTATCCTTACTTCAATTATATTTGAGAAGGTAAAAGGTGCTTTCAAGAAAATACAGGAACATAGCAGGACAATAAATATTGTTTCGGGAGCACTTCTTATTATAGCAGGTGTTCTGGTGTTTACAGGCAGCTTAAAATATTTTAATTTCTTTGGTACATAAAAGTATATTAACGGAGGAAAAGTTTATGAATAAGAAGCTCACAATTGTTATATGGAGTATAGTTGCAGTTGCAATAATAGCAGCAGCGTACACCTTTTACTCAAAAACTAAAATTGATAATAAGTATATAATACAGCCCCAAGAAGACTCTCAACAAAGTCAATCTGCTCAGAGCAGTAAATTAATGGCTCCTGATTTTAATTTAAAGGACATTAATGGTAAAACCGTAAAACTCTCTGATTATAAAGGAAAAAAAGTTATTCTGAATTTTTGGGCAGTCTGGTGTAAATACTGTTTAATGGAAATGCCGGATTTTAATGAGCTTAATAAAGAGTTAGTCAAAGACAATAATGCCGTAATTCTGGCAGTGGATGTTCAAGAAACCGAAGAAAAAGTTAAGGAATATCTAACTTCAAATAATATCAGTCTCAACGTTCTGATGGATACAGATGGTGCTGTTTCACGTACCTATAGAGTTTCAGGATATCCCACCACATTTTTTATTAATAAGGATGGCTCTTTATACACCTATATCCCTCAAAAAACTGATAAAAATACAGTACTAAAAATTCTTGAAGAAATGGAAAACTCAAAAGATTAACTTAATCAAACATCCATGTCCTTTAATACTTTTAAAGTTTTGTCCTCCAAATTTTTGTTATCATTGCTGAACGGTGTAACTATTGTGAAAATTTGCGACTTGTATTTAGTACCTATATTGTACTTTATGAAATTTCCAAAGGTTCCCATTGGACCAAGATCTATGTAAATTAAATCCTCCTTATTCTCTATATTTAAAACAGAGCTTCTGATGTCCATTGGGTAACGTACAACATTCCACAAAAATTCCGTATCACATGGCGAAGTGTTTTTTTCGCAACTACATGAAACATATTTAACTTGAGGGTTTTTAAAAACTCTGTGCCTTAAAAATTGCTTATAGTCTGATGCTGCCGCTTCAATCAAGGAAGAATGAAAAGCATATTTTACAGGTAATAACTGATGTGCACATCTATTTTCTTTTAAATAATTCTGAATCTCAGATATAGACTCTGTTTTGCCTGAAACTACAAAATGTGATTCAAAATTTACGGAAGCCAGTTCAGAATTATTATGTAAGACAGAAACATCATGGAATGAACTATAGTTATTTAATATTGCCAGCATTCTTCCTTCACAACATTTTTCCTTGACTATTTGTGCCTGTTGGTAAATGCATTCCATTGCTTCCGTGAAATCCATAACACCTGAAACGGCACACGCTGCAAACTCACCAAGGCTTGAGCCCAAAACATATTCAGGGTATATACTATTATGCAGAAGAACCTGTGCAAGTGAGTACTCTATCATAAAAATAGCGGGATGTGTATATAATATATTGTCAAACTGCTCCTTATTGTCGTTATTGTAATACATTTTATCTATTACGGAACTCCCGGACAAGTTGTAATAAATATCGTCGAGTTTAAGCATCCATTCTTTAAATAGGGGATTGTTGAGGAACAATTCTTTTCCCATATTATAGTATTGTGAGCCTTGTCCGGAGAACATAAAAACTATTGATTTATTCATAATATACCTTTTCTATGTATCTAAAATTTTTTTACTTGTTTTTTAATATAAATTTCCATACGCAATTGTATTCTGTATCCGCAATGTCAGGATGACAGCTTACAACTTCTGTTTCAAAGCGCTCATCGATGGTTTTGGCAAAAAGACTGTATTCAACAATACCAACGGATTTGCACGGGAAATATGACAACCCCTTCTTCTTCCTTGCATGCTGAACTCTACAGGTTTTTACCCGGTAAACCAGTACGTTCCCCTCTTCAAGAGTAATTTCATCCTCATTAAGAGAAGAATAAAGCCTGAATGAAAGAGCCTTTTTTAACCCGGCTATACCAGAATTTTTTCCAAGATTTAAGAACTCAATCAACCGCCTTGCTTCAATTACCGTAAACCTTCTCCATGCCTCCCTATCCATATCTATTGCCATATCCATTCCATACTTGTTTTCTATGGCCTGGAACCAAAGCCCGTCATGTGCAAGCCAATTTTTGGCATATATTTTGTTCAATTCAAATAATTCTTCCTTTGTTAAATCATCTATCTTTTCAGCCCTCAACATGAAAACAATCTCCTTATTTGTATTTACATTTTATTACATTATATCATTTATTTATAGCTTAAATAAAGAGCAGATGGCTGTTTTTATTATTAATAGCAGCCATCTGCTTCGTCTTTTAATCTGCAGGATAATCATTAATGTCCGCATTCATCGGCATGCTGATGTTCATGACAAACTGATCCTGTAGATTTCAGGCTGCCCTGTAAGTAATTTTGCACAACTGTTTCAGCATCTCCTGATGCTCCGGTTATAACCTCGATACCCTTTTCGTTAAATATCTCAATTGCTCCTCCACCCATTCCGCCGGAAATAATAACATTTACACCTTTGTCATTTAAGAAATTCGGCAAAAACCCCGGCCTGTGTCCAGGATTTGGAATAAACTCCTTACGGCTAATCTGATTATCTTGTACTTCAAAAAGAGTGAATCCCTCACAATGTCCGAAATGTTCGGTTACCATTTTTCCTTCGCTGGCAACTGCTACTTTCATAAATATTTCTCTCCTTTTTTAATTTATAATGTTTATATATATTTATTTTGACAATAAATAATTTTCATAGATTGTATTCCAAATTGTTTTGATTGCTTTGGCAGCCTTGCTGTCCTGATATTCATCAATACTTTTAAAATTATTAACTGCTTTTATTACAGTGTTATCGAACGGAATTCGTCCTACAACAGGTATTTGTATTTCATTACAATAAGCTTCGATTTTTTTTGTATTATCCATCTCTACATCAAATTTGTTAATACACACTATGCAGGCAGTACCAAACTGTTTTGCTGTTTTTATAATCCTTTTCATGTCATGGATACCCGAAACAGTGGGTTCAGTCACTATTAATACCAGATTTGCACCGCTTATGGACGCTATAACCGGGCAACCTATACCCGGAGAGCCGTCGATTATAACCAATTCACTGTTATGTGCCTCTTTTAAAAGCTGCTTTTTGACTGCTGTTACCAGTTTTCCTGAAGCACCACTTCCCATTTTCAGTTTTGCAGTTGAAAATACTTTATTTTGACTTTTGTACAGTTTCAGGCTTCCCGAAGCATACTCTGTCATTGAAACGGCATTTTGCGGACAAATTTCACAACAGACCCCGCAGCCTTCACATTCGTATACGGAAACTTCAAAATTTCTTATGGCACCAAAATGGCAATTTTCTTCACATAAACCGCAGTTTATACATTTTGAATTATCTATAAAGGCTTTTTGAAAACCGTAAAAATCATTTATTACCGGTTCCATATTTTCCGACATTACCAGATGAAGATTAGGAGCGTCCACATCACAGTCTGCAAAAGACTTACAGTTGCTAAGCTTTATAAATGCGCTTGCTACAGTTGTCTTTCCTGTTCCACCTTTTCCGCTAAGAATAAGAAGTTGTTTCATTGCAGGCTCTCCTTCACCAGTTTATCAAGAATTCTTTCAAACAGTTCTTTATATGTTCCGTTTTCACGTACGGCTACCAATCCCTGGGAATTCAGTCTGCCAATTTCCTTGTCATAAGGAATCTTTTCGATAATTGTAATCCGGTTTTCTTTGCAGAATTGCTCAGAAGGATTTTCTTCATCAGCAAGACATTTGTTCAAAACTACTCCAAATGGTTTCTTTAAAAGCTTAAAAAGCTCATAGACCATTGAAAGATTATGAACTCCAAAAAGTGTCGGTTCTGCAACCAACAAGCAATAATCAACCTGTCGGATACTTTCCATAACGGTACAGGCACTGCCAGGAGGACAATCAATAATAACACTTCCGTTATCAGGCAATTTTGGGAGTAACTCTTTTATTATTGGAACTCCCGAAACTTCACCTGTGTTGAGATTACCTGAAAACACTGTTGTTTTACCTGATATGCCCTCTTCAATAACCCCTATTTCCCTTTGCCTTTCCTTTAAAGCTTTTTGAGGACAAAATATTATACAACCTCCACAGGAATGGCACACTTCATTAAAAATCAATAGTCTGTCCTTAACGTAAGCAAGAGCGTTATACTTACAAAAATCAGAACATTTTCTGCACCCTGTACATTTAGTATTATCAACAACCGGGACTGTCACATTAACACCACTTTTTTTTATATTAGTCGGCTTTAGAAACAGGTTGCCGTTTGGCTCTTCCACATCACAATCTACATATACTGAATTCAAATTGGACTGTGCTGCCGATTCAGCAGCACAGGCAAGATTAACCGACACAAAAGTTTTTCCGGTTCCACCCTTGCCACTGAGTACAGCAATTTTCAACTTTGATTACCTCCGTGGTTATGAAATCCCGGATGAATTTCAGTTAATCCGGCCAGCTTTCCTTCGTTATACTTAGCAATATTCTCTTGAACAGTTCCATCCTGAGCTTTAAGAATTTTAATTTTAGCTGCATTAAGTACATCTGCGGCATTTTCACCACAACGGTAAGTGATTAGTACTTTTGCTTCATTGTCCACCAGCAACTGAGCAGCTTTAATCCCTGCTCCTCCTTGACTCGCGGTGGCTGTATTATCCAGAAATTCATACTTACCATTTTCTGTATCATAAAGTGCAAAATATGGCGTACGTCCAAATGACGGACAAACCGGAATATCTTTATTTTTAGTTTCTGCGGGTATAACAATCTTCATTGTTCATTCCTCCTTCTTTATAGTAAAACGCTGTTAATTACTTCCAAAGCATTATTTAATTATACTCTTAATCTGCAAATATGCCCTTTTCAGGATAAATGGAAAGTCTCCCCAATATATGAGACAGATAACTTTCACCATATAGATTAATTTCCTTGCTCATATTTTCTACTATTTATTCGCTGGAACTATACGAATTTGATTTTTGAAAAATCAATATTACCTTTTTCATCAACAAGTTCTTTTTGAGCATGAACATACTTTACTTTTCCGATAAAAATCTCATGTGAGCCGGTAACAATTGAATCAACAATTGTACATTCAATATTTACAGGACAGTCACTAAGGATGGGAGCATTTACCTTTTTACCTTCTTCAAGTTTTACATTCATAGCGGAAAGCTTATCCCCATCCCTTTTGCTATTGTTACCCAGATAATCAAAGGCTTCCTTGTAGTTTGCGTCTACAAGGTTTACAACAAAGCATCCTGATTCCTTAATCATTTGATAGGAGTAACGGGTTGGTACGATACCTACCATAACCATGGGAGGATCATAGCTGCAATTTCCGCAATATGCAACTGCAAGAGCATTGTTTTCATTGTTCAGGCCTCTGCATGAGACAAGTACCTTTGGCATCGGTTGAATACAGGATTTCATATTTGCTTGCTTTTTTGACATTATAAAACTCCTTTCTAAAAATTTTTATGTATAAATCGGACTGAAAATATTAGATTATATTTCAATTGTATCTCCGGCACAAAGGGGAAGACATCCTCTGCCCATAATCCGCTTCATTTCCGCAATGGCATAAATCCCCGTACAGTGAAGTGGAACGATTTGGCGTATATTTAAATCTATCAAGCTCTGTACAGTCTTTTCTACTTTCAGCTGACTCGCACTATTTAAATGCATGCCTCCCACAACAGTATCAATTTTCTCACCCGGAAATAGTTTTAGCACGTAGGTTAAGCAATTAATAATTCCGGGATGACTGCACCCCAAAAATATACATAGTCCCTTTTTGGTTCGAATAACGAGCATTTGCTCATCCTTAATCATATCTTGATGTTTATTGTCTGCATCACCCACAAAGAATCCTTCAGGTATCTCTTCAAAATCATGAGTTCTTGGAATTTCTCCGCAAATATATACGTCAGGAGCAAGTTGATAAGTTTCACGCGTAAACACAATATTACTTTTTAATGCTTCTCTGTCATCCGGGTTCCATGGTATCCCGATTTCTCTGAAGCTTACTCCATCTTGGTTAATCGCATAACGGTTAATAAAACAATCTTCATGAGCGTATATATTAATTTTCTTTTTTATTTCCGGAAAATAAACTAATCCAGCCCCGTGATCATAATGCCCATGACTTAGCACAATAAAATCCGTTTCTCTTAAATCAATGTTCATTTTAACCGCATTATTGCAATAAACATTGGATTGTCCCGTATCAAACAATATATTTGTCTGCTTATGTTCAATATAAACAGACAAGCCGTGTTCAGCCAGAAAACCCCTTTTACTTGTTCTGTTATCCGTAAGGATATGGATTTTCATTTATATAACTCCTTATTAAATATATTCATTATGAGCTTATGCCCACAACCTAAATTTTAGTATTATTATGAGCATATGTCAACAATATATTCGTAAAATAAAAAAAGATCAAAAAGAAAAATTCTTTCTGATCTTTTATTTAATAATTCATTTGTACGTTAATCAGCCTCATTGCCTTGGTGCCAGCAGTTTCTTCTGCAAGATTTATGCTTACATTTTCTACTACAAGTAATATTCCTTGAGCCACATACATTACAAGTGTATTCACCGTTTTTTATAGATTCAAGATTCTCATAGCTTTCCATCCATTCCCCACCACAATCCATGCATTTAACAGGACATATATTTCTGGTAAATTTACCTCCCTCAATGCGTATGGTTTTACCATTAATAAGGCTGTCAGCAAGCTTTTCTCTTGCAGCAAGCAGAATTCTTTGAAATGTAGGCCGTGAAACCTCCATTTTCTCAGCACATTCACCTTGCTCCAATCCCTCTAAATCCTTTAACCTTATAGCTTCAAGTTCTTCCAGTTTCAATATATTTTCAGGAACTTCAGCAATGTCCGTTTCTGAAGGAATAAAAAATGGGATGGTTGGAATATTTTCAATTTTCCTCCACTTAGTTGGTCTTGCCAATAGTTATCAACTCCGTTTAATACAGATTATTTCTAATTACAAAGAAAGTATATAAAATATTACGGATATATGTCAACAAAAACAAAATAGTCTGAAACCTTCCCTGTCTCCGAATAAAAGCTGATGGTAATGTACCTAAATTGATTAAAACTATAATTATATCAGCAAATTGGTCAGTTCTTTAAAACTAACAACAGTTTTTCCTTCGTACTGAACCTTTCTGCTGTTGAATAGTACGGAGTCCATGCCAAGAGATTGTGCGGCAGCCAAATTAAACCTTCTGTCATCAACATATATGCAGTCAGTTGCCGAACATCCAAGTTTATCAATTGTATGCATAAATATCTTTACATCAGGTTTTTTTATTTTTAAGTCTCCGCTTACAGTTATAACATCAAAATAATCATTTATTTTAAATTTATTTCGTAAATATCTGCTCCATTCCCCTAAATCATTTGATAATAATGCTAAATTGTAATGCTTCTTTAAAATGGGAGCAAATTCATAAAATGATTCGTCAATTTCTATTGTATCTAAATATTCTTTTTCAATTATACTCAAATCACCTTCAAATCCCAGCTCTCTGAAAAAGTTAAAAGAAGATAATTCACCAACATTAGCTTTAATCCAATGCCTGTATACATCATCACGGCTTAAATCGGGGAATGTTCTGTTAATAAATGGTAAAAGTCCTCCCTCCGGGTCTTTAATAATTACTCCGTACATATCCAAAATTAATGCTTTCATGTCAAAATCCTTTCACCCGGTGGTTGGTAAGCTTACAATAGAATTCCAGCTTTCTCTTTAACAGTCAAACAATATTCTATCACAACTTACTTCTATAAGTAACTCTTACCTAATCATATAATTTTTCAACATTTATTTACATTTAAGTAAAACGAAAATTGAAATTAAACTAAAAATATGTTATATTTTAACTAAATATGTACTTCATTACATTCATTTCATCAAATATTCTTGATAACACTATTCTTTTTTTAATCGTAACAGTAAAAATTTATTTAAAAGGAGTGTTTTTTATGAAAAAGATTTTAAGGAGAGCTATGTCTATGCTTACAGCGGTCGCTCTGTCATGTACCGTCCTTACAACCGCTCCTGCTCAGGTACAGGCTGCTGCGCATTCAGTACCTGTAAATGTTGAAGCAGAGGCCTGCACTCTCAGCAACGGAGCTACAGTTGCCACAAATGTCTATGGAACTGAATATCCCGGTTATTCAGGCGACGGCTTTGTGTGGGCATCCAATGCGGGAACAATAACTTTAGAGGTTACAGTTCCTAAAAGTGCTATGTATGAACTTAAAACACGCTGTTGGATGTATCTGGGAAGTCTTGGTGAATCCAGACTTCAGTCTATAAGTATCAACGGCGACTCCAAAGGCAGCTTCGCTATTCCCAACAAGGGAGGCTGGATGGATTATAGCTTTGGATTCTTCTTTCTTGAAGCTGGAACAGCCAAGATTGAGATTGGTACATCAGGGAGCTGGGGTTTCATATTGTACGACAAAGTATCCTTTGACTATGCAAATATGCCTGCTTTGAATATAGACCCAACCCCCTGCGATTCAAAGGCGACCCCTGAAACAAAATCTCTCATGAAGTATTTGACAAGTGTTTATGGAAATCATGTTATTTCCGGACAGCAGGAAATTTATGGCGGCGGAAATAATGGAGATTTTGAACTTGAATTTAATTATATACACGATAAGACCGGCAAATATCCTGCAATCAGAGGTTTTGACATGATGAACTACAACCCTCTGTACGGATGGGAAGACGGTACAACAGAACGTATGATACAGTGGACAAAAGAAAAAGGCGGTATCGCAACTGCATCCTGGCATATCAATGTACCTGCAGATTTCACAAGCTATAAGCTTGGTGAGAAACTGGATTGGACTAAATGTACCTATAAGCCGACTTCCAGCTTCAAAACTGCCAACTGTCTGGATAAAACAACAAAGGAATACGCTTACCTGATGATGGCAGTTGATGAACTGGCAAAGCAGCTCCTTATTCTTCAGGATGCTAAAGTGCCCGTACTTTTACGACCTTTCCATGAAGCCGAAGGAAATAACAACACAGATGGTTCCGGAGCTTGGTTCTGGTGGGGTTCAGCGGGGTCAGATGTTTACAAGGAACTCTGGAAGCTGCTTTATACAACGCTGACAGAAAAATATGGAATACACAATGTAATATGGGAAGTTAACCTTTATACATATGCAAATTCTCTACAATGGTATCCCGGTGACCAATATGTTGATATCGTTGCTTATGATAAATACGAAGGTTCACCATACACTTGGAAAACAAGTGCTGCAACAACAGCCTTTCTGACACTTGTAAATGATACAAAAGATACAAAGATGGTGGCAATGACTGAAAATGATGTTATACCTGACATTCAGAACATCGTTAACGAAGGGGCTTGGTGGCTTTATTTCTGCCCATGGTATGGTGATTTTATTACCAGCCCAAAAAATAATGACCCTGTACTGCTGAACACTATTTACAATAGTGAGCATGTAGTAACTCTGGATGAACTGCCTAAAGATTTATACGGCTCTGAACCCTCAGACGGAGTGGCAGGAGATTTGAATTCAGACGGAAATTTTGATGCTATTGATTTAGGTCTTTTAAAAGCATACTTGCTGTTTAATACCTCCATTGACTTAAATAAGGCGGATGTAGATGGCAATGGAGAAGTTAATTCCTTGGACTTTGCATATATGAAGCAAAAGCTTCTTGGCAAGATTGAAAAATTCCCGGTTGAATAAAATTATTATATAACTAATTATCTGCTGTCGCATAAAGGTTATACTACCCTTATGCGACAGTTTATATTATGCCAGCTTACCTTGCCCTTAATATGGATTTGGATTAGCCTTTCCTAATAGAATCATTTTCAAATTTGTAATGTCAAGTGCGTCAACACTACCATCGTTATTGACATCAGCAATGGCCATATTTTGCAAAGTACCTTTTCCCAGAATAAAAGACTTTAACAGTGCAAAGTCAATGGCATCTAATGCTCCGTCTTCATTAACGTCTCCGTAGTAAAGAACTGTATCAGGTATTTTACTGACATTGAGGCTCTTGGCAACGACCTTCTGTAGTACTGAGTTTTTGTCATAAGAGAATTCCCAGAACATAGTACCTCCAAGCTCCATTTTCTTTACATAATCAGCTTTATAACCGATTGATTCCTCATCTTCGTATGTAATAAAAGTACTGCCGTTATATAAGTAAGGTACTTTTGCAACACCATCCCAATAGCGAACATAATTATTTTTCCCTACATAGTTTTCTGCAATATCCCAAAAATCAAATACAGCTGCTTCAAATGTACCGTTTCCATACCCAGCCGATGACGGTGCCGTTCCACTTTTATACAGCCCTGAACCATCGGGGTCCTTCACGTTAATCCAGCCTTTTCCTGAGAAAGCAAGACCAAGATTTAAATCGGCGGGTTTTACTCCTGCTGCAATATAGTTCTCAATGGTAGCTGCTACACTGGGATTACCTGAATCAGCGTATAGGGGTGTATTGTGGTTGGTTTCTTTATCCCATGTACCATGATAATCATAAGTCATAACATTTATGTAATCCAGAAACTTCATCATTTCCGCAACCTTGCAATTTGCTATAAAATTAGCATCCGAAGCTCCTGCAATGCTCAAAACATATTCTTTTGAGTCTTTTTCTCCCTGTGCATCCAGTGCAGTTCTAAGCTCTTTGAGAAGTAAAATGTAGTTATCGCCATCGTTTGCACGGTGGGGTATGTTGTCACCGCCTTGTACCGGGTATTCCCAGTCCAAATCTACACCATCGAAACCGTATTTTACAACAAATTCTACTGCTGATCTGGCACATGACTTTCTTAAGGTATCTGAAGCCGCTACATCAGAGAAATTCTTTGACCATGTCCAGCCCCCTACCGATATAAGTGTCTTTATATCAGGATGTTGTTGTTTCAATTTTATCAACTGTCCGAAATGCCCCTTCAGTCCTGTTTCCCATGTATCATCTCCATAGGGCTTTTGGGTATCAATCCACGGGTCTCCAACTGTAATTTCTCCGTCAGCAGATAAATCAGCAAATGCAAAATTAATATGTGTCAGCAAGGAAGGATTAATATCTCCCACTTTTGCAGCTCTCTGATAGCCGCTCCATGAAGTAAAATATGCCACATTTCTGTATGTATGCTCATTTGCGGCAACACTTAAAATACCTGTGCAACTAAGCATTAGTGCTGCAATTATTGAAAATACCACTAATTTAAGCTTCAATTAACATCTCCTCTTTCTTTTATTTTTTACTTAAATTATACCATAATTTACAATAACCGTATTTTATTAGCATATATTCGACTTGTTGCAACGAAAAAAGCCCGGGATTAATTCCCGGACTTCTTTAATAAACTAATTTACTTTATTTATTAACCCCAAATTTTAATACGATTGAAACCTGATTTCAATCCTTCGATAGGTCCTACAACAGGCTTGGCTGTTCTGGTATTTCCTGTATAATCAGTGTCAAGAACCACAGGATTTCCGTTAGGATCATCAAAAATAGCATCAACTATACGTACGGTACCAAGTGTTTCAGTAGAAACGATTTGTGTTGGTATTTCAAGCATATCACTTTCTACATTCATCTCCAGATAAACTGCATTTTCTTCTTCAACGATTTTTACATTTGGATTAAAGGTCTTGTTAGTATAACTGCTATTTTCACGATTGAAGCCTTCAGCTCCGTTTACATACGCATTCGCTGAAATGTATACAGGTTGTTCGGTTAACTTAAATACCTCTAAATCTCCAACTCCCTTAGTAAGCACTGTGGCAACAAATTCTTCAAAGGAAGCAGTATTTGGATTATATCCTGCTGTTCCGCTGTTTTCAATGCCTTCTCCGCCAACAAATATATTGTTGTAAAAACGGTCGTCTCCCCCGTAAACAACTGCTGTTCCGGCTACTTCGGTAGTGTGCGGGAAGTGATATGGAGTAGATCTGTCAAGTACTTTTGTTAAATGGAGCTTACCGCAGCAGAGGTTATTTACATATGCACCGCCCTGTGAAAAATTATCAAAAGTATAATCCGAAGCAAAAATATTATTATCTATAAGGTACGGACCATGACTTACCTCTACCATCAAGTCACGGTCGTTGTTGTAGTACAGGTTATTATTCAATCGAACACCCTGTGCCTGCCAATCAAGCCAAGTCCCCAGAGAACAGTTATGAATACGGTTATTATGAATTTTTACGTCAATTGCCGCATGAAGCTTTATACCTGCAATCTCGTAGCCAAAAAACTCATGCTTTATTGCAATATTGTAAATATGGTTGTTGTATATTTCACTGAAAACTCCACCCATATGTCCTACAATGCCGTTTTGTCCGCAATCATAAATAACATTGTTACGAATGATATGGGAACCTATCTTTTCCTTGCTCCATCCAATCTGCAAAGCACGGAAAACAGCCTCCATCTGGTATTGATATCCCGGCTTCTGATGTGTTCTGGTGCATAGATTGTGTCCTGTTGAAGCTTCTTTACCAATACTGATGGCACTGCATTTAGCATCGTGAATTATGTTGTTTTCTATAATCCAGCCCTTGCTCCAATTTGCTCCCAACAAACCGGGTTGATCTGCTGTAGGAGGTGTCCATGGGCATGCAGCCTGTGCCATCTCAAACCCTCTTACAGTAATATAATTCAGACCTGTTTTGAGTGGATAGAAGCAGCATTTTCTTACATTGATTTCAACAAGCTCTTTATTTGGATCTACACCATGAAAGTTAGCGTAAATAGTTGTCTTTTCATCATCTGCTTCGCAGAACCAACGGTAAATTGTTTGTTCTGGGTGCAGAATTTTTTCAAATTTCTGAGTCCATGGGATATCTACAACTCCGGTTCTCTCTACCGGGTTTTTAACTTCATCCAAAGAATCAGCTTCATAAAATGAAACTCCGTTTAAATAAACATCTCCGGGATGACGATAAACGTCGGACTTATAAATTAACCAATCTCCGCTGAGAATTTCCTTATATGGATTGTAATCACCAAAGAAAGAATTTTCAAGAACAGCTTTCCACACTGTACCCTCAACCTTTTCCCAGCTCTGGATTCTCTCTGAACCTTTAATAATAACCTTTTCACCCTCGGCAGCTTCGTATACTATTCTGTTTATATTGCTGTAGCCGCTATGTTCAGGCTTTACCCATTCACGATACTCGCCCTGATGAACAATAACTTTGTCTCCTGTTTCAGCTACCTTTGCAGCTTTTGATATAGTTCTGAAAGGATTCTCTTTTGTACCCTCTGCGAAATCACAACCGGTCACCGCAACATGAAATTCTTTTTTCACTTTACCTTCCTCCTTATTATGCTGTGTTTTATTAATTTGGTTAGATTAGTTAATTTCATTTTATAATTGAATTTTAGCATATAACAATTTATAATACTTGACATATAGTATTATTTTTTGGCCAAATATTGCAGTAGGTGGAGGTATAATATTGATTCCATTTTATGAAAACAGAGTTGGGGATTTGCTAATCTTTAGAGAAGACGGTCTTGACTTCCTTCCACATCTTCACGCTCAGCTTGAACTGCTCTATGTAGAAGAGGGCGAAATTGAAATAACAGTCAACGGTTGCACACACCTAATGAAAAGAGGTGGCCTTTGTGTTCTTTTTCCCAACAGTGTACATAGTTATCATACTCCGCCCCAAGAAAGAATGAATTGCATTATAGTCATACTGAATTTGGCACTAGTAGGTGATTTCATTAACACCCTTTTGAAGTTTCATCCCAAAAACCCTTTTATTAATAGGGAAAATCTTCACAAGGATGTTCCGTATGCTATAGATACTCTCTGTGAGGAATATACTCATGTTGGGAATCAACCTGTTTGCACTCCCATCTGCAAAGCTTATATACAGATTATTATTTCCAGATTACTGCAGCAGGTGGAACTCGTTACAAATACCGATGTGAATTACTTTGATATTATCTTTGATATTATTAATTATATAAACGAGAATTATATGCAGCCCATATCTCTCAATGACATGTCCAGAGCTTTAGGTGTTGGAAAATATCATTTATCCAGAGTGTTTTCAGATAAAATGAATGTAAGCTTCAGCGATTATATAAACGGTATTCGTGTAAGTTGGGCAAGAAACATGCTTTTAAATACGAATAAAAATATCACACAAATTGCGTATGACTGTGGTTTTCAAAGTATCCGTACATTTAACAGGGCCTTTAGTAAGGTTTATTTCGTTAGTCCCAGAGATTTTAGAAAATCACAGGAGGCAGCGAGTATATACCCAAAGAAATGACATAGCGATTACAGGACTACTCCTTTTGGTTAATTAATCATATACCAAAAGGAGTTTACCAACCTGTAGGATAGCAGGAGCATTACTTGCCCCTGTGCTTTTCCTTCTTTTTTTGCTGTTTCAGTTTAAACATTCGCTGTTTTTCAGCCTCTCTATGCTCACGACTGATTTGCTTTCGTTCTTGTTTGTTCTGCTCCTGCTGCAATTTTAACGCTTGCTGAGATTTTGTACCGATGCCTGTGTTGGACAGCTGTTTCTGAATATCCCTTTGCATCCGTTTCGGATTTATGATTTTATCCTTTACAGCAGTTATCACAGACGGGCTGAAACGAAGCTCATAATAGTGCTTTAAAATGAAATCGTAGACCTCATAATCTTTTGGTTCTGCACCAAAAGTTACCTTGGCTGCCGAAAGCTTTCCATCCTCAATTCTTTCAAAAATGCCAACCCAGAATGGCTCATCAAAAAACACTGTCAGTTTGCCTTGTATTTTGCCCATAACTATTTCCTCCTTAAAATGAATTATGTTATAAACAAAGAATGGACGACCCAAGGAGGGAGGGTTACTTACACCATTATTTAAAATGGCACGGCCGGGCTACCTTCCGGCTCTGGCGAGATAAATCTCACGTTGCGTTTTTATCTTTGCTGTATTATGTAAAGCACTGTGTGCAACATATACACAAATAATTTCTACAAAACTATCAAAAAACCTCTTTTGTCTAATTCTTATGTTAATTTTCCCCCGTACCACAAAAAGAACATGCCATTAAGACATGTTCTTTTTCTTGACAGATTACTCCGTTCTTAAATCCTGACTGCACTCTTCACATATGTGTTTACCTTTAAATATGGTAAGATTTTTTACATTACTGCAAAATATACATCCGGGAGAGTATTTCTTTAAAAGTATCATATTTTCATCAGTAAAAATTTCTAAAGAATCTCTTTCGCTAATTGAAAACATTTGTCTTGTCTCTTTAGGTATTACTATCCTTCCCAGTTCATCAACCCTTCTTACTATTCCTGTAGATTTCATGCTAACAGTCCTCCTTTTCATAAAATAACTTAAAAGCCATTCTCATACTCAAATAAACGTAGGTTTTATAAGTATTAGCAGTTGTTTGGCCATTGAGACAGGGCCGTAGCTTCTTTATTCTATTTTTACCCTTTTATTTGGTACTTTAACACTATTATTATTAATAGGAACCAGCTTATAAGCAAAAAAACCTACCATTCCGGTAAGCTCTTTTACTTAATTATTTGCTGTATTTGGTATCATTAAGTATTGATTGCATGTAGAATTCCTGATTTACGCGACTTGGCTACTCTTGCTTATATCCCCAACATTCTATACCAAATATTCTGGCCATATTATCCAGTTTTGATGGTTTAGTAATGTAAATACGGTAGTACCTGTATTCTTGTTCTTCTACATAGCTTGTAGTCTGTTCTTTAATGTTTCCTTCTATCTTCACCAGATTTGTCCAATCAATCATATTATTACTGCCTTGGATGCAATAATCAATCAAATATAATTCAGGCGAGCGAAAATCATGTATTATTACAAACTTTTTAACAGCTCGTGCTTTATTCAAGTCCAGTATTAACCATTGGGGACTAGCTATATCACTTGATATCCACATATCAGTATCAAATCCATTGTATTCACCATTTATAACTCTTTCTGCTTTAAAGCATACACCATATGCTTCCAACTCACTGCTTGCAGTTATTGAAGCATCGGACGCGTAGTTTATAAGCTCTTTTTCATCGTCACACTGCATAGAAATATCAGTAGCCATTTTTGTACAATATTCTTTGTACAACTCATTAATTAACATACAAAAATCGTTATTGATGGGTTGAATTTCATTGGTATACTTAGTTATAGCATTTTCATCAACATTTCTTTTTATAGCTTTTCTAAGAAAACTGGAAAATACTATTGACCTTTTGTTTAAATACTTCACTTTAAAATCTTCGTAATTTTTTAGGTTTGTATTGTCCTTATCTAATTGACTATATATTCTGTCAAGTATTTTGAAAATGTTCTGTGTAGAATCAACAAGATCTCTTTTATATAACTCGGCCGCAGTGATATCAAAACATTTATTATTAATTACATTTCTAATCAAGTTATCATCTTCAGTAACATAGTTATTTTCTACTACATCTTTTAAAAAATTGAAATCACTATATATAGTTTTTTTAGCATTCTGGGGTTTAATGTAGTACAGCTTATTGGCAAAACTAGAAAGGGTATTACTGAAATATTCATTTGATTCCTCCCATATGTCTAAGAAAATTTCTTCTTTCAGTGTCAGGCAATAAAAAGGATTATCAAAACCAACATGTGAGCAGTCCATAATAGTAATTGTAGATGTTTCTTTATTGTAGCCATTAATAATAATTCCATGAGGCCCATGCGCCTTTTTATAATTAAAATCGCAATAGAACATATTGAAATAATCAAAATAAATAACTATAGGATATTTTTCGTCCAGCACAGATTTTATGGTACTAAGTAGTAACTCTCTATTTGAAGTATTTACTGTCTCTAATTCTAGACCTAATTTATTTAGTCTGATATTTATTGAATCTAATCTATCAACATTGGTCTCCCATATTAGTCGTAAGGAATAAAAAGCACAAAAGTAAAAATAGTTTTCATATTCAAAATATCCTGATGCTATTGCTATAGGTGCATCCCAACAGCTTATAGTTTTATAATAATAGCTATCATTTACATAGTTAGGTATATGTAATCTTTGCATAAAATTCCTCCTAAAAATACATAAATGTATATAAATTACCTAAATACCAAATTATAGTATCAGTATATTCTTTCAGTATTTACATGTCAATTGGGTTAATCATGTAGTACTGCAAAATAGTTTTGGTGTACAAATAATCAGCCCTGACTCATATAAGAATCAAGGCTGTATGATTGTATTCGTATGTACTAATCCAAATATATTTGTATTGCATCTATTTCTTGCCCCAGGCTACCGGCAAAACCATTATTAGAATCACTTGTATTGTATCCGGTTACATATGGCAACCATTTACCGGAAGCTCTTAAATGTACTCTGTAATGTATTGTTCTTCCAGTATCTGTTTTTATCGATAAGCCATCAATAGGTTTACCCTTTATTCCGGCATAATCACTTCTGTTTGTTACTTCTGACAGCCAACTTCCGCCTTTATAATGAACCTTGTAGGTGATATTTCCGCTGGATAAACTGGCATACAGGCAGTCAACATCATGTCCAAAGATACCGGCATAACTCTGTGCATCCACCACGTTAGACAAAAATTCTTTTTTAACATCATCGTAGGTTTGGTACGTTACACTTATTTTTCCCGGATTAACGGGAGTAGTTGAAGTCGCCTTATAATAAATGGCCTTTATTATAGTTCCGTCCCACTGAGATAATGTGCTTTTGCTGTATCCGGGATCCATAATATTTACATCTGTAGCTGTACAATCCTTTACAGCCACTGAATGCTGATTATTGTTTACCCTTACTTCAACGAAGTATCCACTGTTTAATAAAGAATTAATAGAAGAACGGATGGAGGAAAAAGAGGAATATGTATAGTCAACGGTACCAACCTTATAAAAGTTAGGCGAATAAGTCTTACTTACGGCATTATCACTTAAATTACCATCACTGGATATATTATCTGAATAACTTATATAGCCTGCATTGGTATAACGATCCCTGAGTGTACCGGGATTAAAGCTGCTTTCATTTTCCACACCTGAATGAACCATGAGTATAGCTAACGCTGTTATTTTGCATCCCCAGTTTGCCATGGTTCCATTTTTGCCAACTGTTTTGCTTCCCCAACTTGAATCATATTGTTTCCAAGTAGTGTAATTTGATGCTGCCGTAACTTCCTTTATAACCATACTAAAAATACATAAAACCATTGTAAATACTAAACATAAACTTAAAATCCGGTTACTTCTTTTCATATTATATCACCTTTCGTTAATAATTAATTGGTGATTTAATAATGCTATTTGGACTTAATAAAGAAAATAATTCTTAACTTTAATTTTGAAAGTAATTAATAGATATGATTACTTGACTTAAAATCCAACATACAGCTTATTAATTCATCAAGTCAAGTATATAACTAACAGGAAGTTTATGTCAATTTTTTTATATATTTCCATCATAACTTATACTATGTCCTTACTTTGGAAACCAAGAGTTGCTTTGTTATTGACTTTTTTAGGATATTTTTCACGCCTATTTTATTCCTTCTACAATTGATACCACAATTGTTTTATCCGACCCCATTGAAAAAGACAGAGAATATGAACAACCGTTCTTTATCCAAGTAACCAGATTTATCGAGGAGTTATTTCCCTTGAGCAATACTTGAGTATCATTAACTTTTATAACCTCCGAATTATCATATGAGGTATTGTCGCCGCTTATATCCTCTGAGCCTTTTGACACTCTGTAAGTTATTTCGTTATTGACCTCAGAGTAAATTATTTGGGCTATTTTCTTAACAATAACTGAAGTGCTGTCAATTTTATATCCTGCGGGAAGTTTTCCCGGCTGAGTAGTAGTTCCGCTTGAGCCGCCAGTTGATTTATGTACATGTTCTTGTTGTTTGTCAGATAGTCTTCTTATTTCCATTCCATTTCACAGTAAATCCAAGTGCTTCTGACATTATTTTGAGTGACACCAGAATATTGTTTTTAAATTTGACTTCTACCCTATATACAAATGAGCAAGGTAAAATGTTGCAAAAGTTAAAAATATTTTTTTACAAAAATTCAGGCTAACTCAATACTTATTATAAAAAACCGTATCGGATAGGGGCTTGATACTGGAATGACCCGGGTATGGCTTTACATCCTCCTTAGGGTATCCCATAGCAAGAAGACTGACGGGTTCATAATTATCCGGCAATTGAAATTCGTCACGAATAGCCTCAGGAATAAAGTGCATAACCCATGTAGAACCTATTCCCAGATTTGCAGCTTCAAGCATCATATGAGTAGTAATAATTGCAGCATCAATATCTCCACTTTTTTTACCGTCATATTCTCTTGTCCAGCAAAGTGACTTATCGTAACAGGTGAGAATAGCAAGAGGAGCATTGAAGTGACAGACTGTACACTTTCTGTATTTTTCCAAAGCCTCCTTGCTATTAATTACCAGAATCTTCTGTGGTTGAAGATTACAAGCTGTTGGAGCTACCTGAGCGGCTCTCAGTATTGCATCAATCTTTTCCTGCTCAATTTCTTTATCTGCAAAGCTCCTTACTGAAAAACGTTCCTCAGCCAATTTTAAAAAATCCATAACTATTGCCTCCAATAACATCAAATTTATATGGTTAAAGTTTACCACATATATCGACTTATGAGAATCTTTACCCTTATTAAACAAAAAACTGCATTTCATTCCCTGAAGATGCAGTAAGAAATCCTTCTTATTAACTAAACCACAAAAAGTGTGAATTGTTTTATATGTACAATCCCATACTTAGTTTCTCTCTTCTATGTCGTATTTCCAAATCAGCTTACTTGACTTAAATCAATGGAAAAGCTCTCCGTTCCATAGTGATAATTCCACCAAAACATTGCTTCCCATGTAGGCCATTCATTTTTAAGGGCTTCATAATTATATTTAACTGTCAAATCCGGACGAATATAAATTGTATTGGTACTAACACTATTATTAAACCAAACCGACTTTGTATCAAAGTCTACTGCGGTAGTTGACAGTGTAGGAAGAGATTTAATCTCGTGTCTTGCCTTTCCTGCATTATAATCAATCGAATCATCAGGGAAATCCTCAATAGAACCATGATAAGGAGAATTCTGCTGGAAAAGCCAGTCATTATCTGTTTTCAAAGTTATCGACCAATCAGTGATATCTTCGGTGCAGGATTCAGAATAGCTGAAGTTTCCGGTATCGTATCCAACTTCAAAGGATACTGATGATGTATATGATTTTACTCCGTTAATATTTTTAGGTGAACAATCGTATACCTTTAAATTCACACCATTATCACTGGGTGTTGGTATACTAATCTCTATGGAGCCGATTGACCATCCGCGTTCATCATGGTTATTCTCATTCATACCCGCACCCGTTTTTGAAGTACACCACATACCATTACAGTCCATATATATCCACTGAAAGTCTCCCGTAACAGCAACATCCTTAAAGGCCTGTACTATATAAGTTACTCTTCCGTAGGTGTCCTGTTCCCTCGGAGTATAGCTTTTCCACTTATCCCTTTCTGAGGAAGACCAGTCATAATATATCCCGTATACCCATTGCTTATACTCAACATCCGGCGGTATATCATTATCTTCGGCCGCATTTATGTGCCCCTCCATAATATCGCCGTAAAACATGTCCATGACATTTTTAGAAATTACTTTTGAATCTGTCTTTAGTTCAAAATCATTTTCAATAATCTTATCCGATTTTGAAGAAATCATCTGACTTTTTACTTTGGTAGGTTTACTGTTTGATAAATCAAATATAGAGTATTTCTTTGCATTTTTACCTTGGGGCTTAACGAACAAAGCTACGGATTCTCCTTCCTTGTTAAATCCTAAATACTTGCCCAGCATTTTTCTGCAGTCGGCATCTGCATCAAGGAACAAAACACTCGTTCCTTCACCAAGTTTTGCACACAGCTGATTATAGCTGTCGCCCTCTTTACCGATAACTGATTTTGCGTCAACTACAACAAAATCTTCCGGCTGAACTTCCGATAGGCAACTAACATTTTTTAACTCAATGTTTTCCTTCAGCTTGCCGTAAAACTGATTTGTCGTGTCTACTCCGCTTAACACCTTTAAAGCTAAGTGTGTCATAATTAACCCCTTTCTTCTATGTAGTAATTTGTTACATATATACATATACCATTATACCATTTTATGGCAAATTACTTATATTTTTACTTAATATACTGTTTAAATATTTTTAGACTAAAAAACACCCGGTGGGTGTTTTTTGTAACTAGTTTGCTTGATATACCGGCATTTCACAGATTTTAACCACATTTCATGGCAATTATCCCGCTTCTTGCGATTTCTATAATATTATATGAATTAAGTACAACCAAAAATTCATCTATTCTCTTAGAGGTATCACTTATTTCAATAATTATACTGTTCTTGTCCACATTGGAAATTCTTGAGTTAAACACCTGAGCAACTTGAAAAATCTCACTTCTTTGGTTTACCTTTGCACCTACTTTTATAAAAGCCATCTCCTTATTAACTATAGCCTCTGAACTAAGGTCAGTAACCTTTAATACTTCAATAAGCCTGTTAAGCTGCTTCTTTATTTGTTCAAACTCAATATCGTCACTTTTGCAAACAATTGTAATTCGTGAAATTAAAGGATCGGTTGTGATTCCCGCTGTCAGACTTTCAAGGTTGTAGCCTTTCCCTGAAAATAATGCTGAAATTCTGGCTAACACACCGGGATTATTCTCAACAAATAAAGCCAATGTTCTTAACATTAATTTTCCACCTCCAAAATCATTTCATCAAGAGCTGAACCTGAAGGTACCATTGGCATAACATTATATTCACACTCTATCATAAATTCTATTAAGACAGGCACTTTTTGTGATTCTCCGGCTCTTTTAAGTGCAGGAATTATTTCCTCATTCTTGGTTACACGTATGCCAATTGCCCCATAAGCCTCAGCAAGCTTTAAAAAATCAGGTGTATATGGCGGGCAATGGTCTCCATTAGTATTACATTCTTGAGGACAGGATTTAGTTCTTCTCAGACAAGTTCCGGAATAGTTTTTATCATAAAAAAGGCTCTGCCATTGTCTTACCAAGCCCAGATATCCATTGTTAAAAACAGCTATGATTATTGGCAATTCCTGTTGAACAGCTGTTGCCAATTCTTGAATATTCATTTGTACACTTCCGTCACCGGATATGCTTATTACTTTCTTATCCCTGTTACCAATCTGTGCACCCAAGGCAGCAGGAAAACCATAGCCCATTGTGCCCAAACCGCCGGAAGTTAAAAAAGTTCTTGGTTTAAGGAATTTGCAGAATTGTGCAGTCCACATTTGATGCTGTCCAACATCTGTAGTTATAATAGCCTCAGGGAATGTATCGTTAATGTTCCTAAGCACTTCCATAGGGGATAATCGCACTTTTCCCGGTACTACTTTAGCAGTGTGCTCATTTTTCCATGCATCTATCTGCTGAACCCAAGGAGCAATATGTGCTTTTTCAACCATTGGTATTATCTCGTCAATGACTACTTTAGCATCTCCAACAATTGGTACATCTACGTTTACATTCCGAGATATTGACGCAGGCTCTATATCTATATGTACTATTTCTGCATTTGGAGCAAACCGACTTACTACTCCTGTAATTCTATCGTTAAATCTTGTGCCTATTGAAAAAAGCAAATCACATTCCATGACAGCTTTATTTGAAGCATATGTTCCATGCATCCCCACCATTCCCGCATACTTTGGATGAGTACATGGTATAGCTCCTTTACCCATTATTGTAGAAATTACAGGTACACCAGTCTTGTTTACCAATTCTAAAAAGCTCTCGCTTGCATTCGATATGATTACTCCTCCACCAATAAGGAAAAGTGGCTTTTTGGCTTTCATTAACATTTTTACTGCTTTTTTCACCTGTATCTGGTGCCCTTTAATTATGGGATTATAGCCACGAATTTGGATAGATTCGGGATAGTAATCATCACCTACCTCTCTGGAAATATCAACAGGAAAATCAATAACGACGGGTCCGGGACGCCCTGTGGTTGCTATGACAAAAGCTTCTTTGATAATGCGTCCCAGCTCTTTTCTGTCATGGACTATATAGTTATGCTTGGCAACAGAACGCGTCAAGCCTACTGTATCAACCTCTTGAAAGGCGTCATTTCCAATAAGGTTTCGAGAAACCTGACCTGTTATGCATATCAAAGGCACAGAATCATAATTTGCCGTAGCTAAACCGGTTATCGTATTAGTCGCCCCGGGACCGCTTGTTACAATACAAACCCCTACTTTTCCCGTAGAGCGTGCATAACCGTCAGCAGCATGTACAAGACCCTGTTCATGCCGAGGCAATATAAGCTTTATATCGGGCTCAGTATAAAGGGCATCAAAAATTGGCATTACACAGCTGCCGGGGTAAGCAAATATTACATCAACATTTTCTTTTTTCAGAGCTTCAACTAAATACCTTGCTCCATTTATTTTCATACAGATATACATTCCTTTCTCTTCTTAAGTATAAAAAAGTTAAACTCCATGCCTTTTATTGTTTAAAATTGAAATTATTACTATTGTATCAAACTTTATACATTATTAGAAGAGATTATTTCAAAACATTTTCTATATTGTCAGCCTTGTTTTATAGGTTCTTTTCAGCTTTTCAACTAAATCATCTATATTTGTATCAACAGGTAAGCACTCCAGATTCTTCGTGTTAATTTCAGGTATGCTGCTTCTAATTGCTAGTTTATTTTTGATAATATCATTCAGCTCTTCTCTGGTCATATCTAATTTTTCCAGAAATAAATTATGTACTTCAGGCTCTACATCCGTAAATCCCGTACATTCTATTTCACGGTTGAATTCCTCAATATCTATTCTTCCGGTTCTTAGTAAAAGAGAATTTTCAATTATATCAAAATTAATTAAGTTTTGCTTATATGCAAGATAGCCTTTCATTCTTTCCGCTATACAACTGGTATGTCCGTAAATTCCCTTGTCCTCAGGCTGCTTCCAACCATATTCTTTTATCTTGTTTATGATTTGCTTCATGTCCCAATCAAAATACACTGATGGATTTACGTATAAAGAGTCTTCAACAGACATCAATTTGTGCACATAACCCAGTAAGTATTTCATTTCTTCAAGTACCTTTGGAGGCAAATCGCCAACTACTAAATCAAGTAACATTGTATAGTACTGTTCCATGGCAGCATTTTTTATAGGTACAGCCCCCATATTTTTTATTATATCGCCTATGGGAGCAACAGCCTTGCCTGTAGAGGTATCAATACGTGCATTGATTTCAGCTAAGCTGGCGATTTGTCCAAATGAGCTGGAGAATAGCACCAGAGGAGCTTTTGTTTCATATATTACAGGCGCTGTATATAAAAAGCATAAAGGCACACAATTACAAAATCTTCCATAGCTTTTTAGTCTGTTTTTATATATATGCTTGAGGACATCCCAGTCCGTTCTTATATACCTGTGTTCTACTCCAAGGTTTCTAGCAGTAACTTCTATATTACCAGTGTTTATGTCATTAAAAAACCCGTTATCCCATGTTAGCGCAAGAGTTTTCAGACCATATACCTGTGACATTAAATATAGTGTATAACTACTGTCTTTTCCCCCTGTATACAGTACAATACACTCATATTCGCCCTTTCCCCTGCTTTGCTCAACCAGTTTTTCAAACTCCGCTTTTCCTGAAGTATAATCAATCTCATATGCATCCTTTGTATGTTCATAATGCTTACAGAAAAAACAATCGTCCTCCTTGTCAAGCTTTACATCACCATAGTAGGTTACATACCATTCGGGCAATTGACAGGTTTTACAAGTTTTTGCTTCATTCATGTTTATGTCTCCGTTTCGTTTTATTTTTTTAAACCAAACCATATATATAATCTCTTTCAGAGTTAGGTATAGAGCCATTTAACAGTTTCAGTAATTTTTCATCTATGCAATAATCTACTTCTCTCCGGTTCTGTCTATGCCAGTCATATGTTTCTTTTAAGCCTTCATATAAAGTTGTTTTTGGCTTCCAGTCCAAATCTCTTATTGCTTTTAAGTTATCGAAATAAAAGCTGATATGATAAAGTTTAGTAGGTATTATACCGGCAAGCTCTTCTTCATCTAAAATACCTGTTAGCTTTTCCGCATCAAATACTCTGATATTTGCTTTCTTCCCTATTATTTCTTCACATAAATTAATAAAATTGAAAATAGTGGTGGATTCTTCTCCCGCAGCATTATAAATCCGGTTGTAAGCCTTTTGATTATTTACTGCAGACACAAATAAATCTGCTAAGTCGGAAATATAAATGAACTGCATTACATTATTTCCTATTGGAAGTATGGGGACTATCCTTTCATCGCCAATCCTATTAAAGAAAAACTCTACTCTGTCCCCATAGGCGTTGGGTCCATAAACATAGCAAGGTCGTATTATGGTAACTGGAAATTTACCATTTGACATAAGCACCTTTTCGCAAAGTGCTTTTTTGCTTCCGTACCTGATTTCATTATTCCAGCTTTCAGGGTCTGTTTTTAAAGGGAAGTCCTCCTTTATAGGAAAGCTTTTTATTTTATCAAAGTCATAAACTGATACTGTACTGCAAAAAATATATTGCTTAATTTTATTTCCAAAAAGCTCAATAAAAATATTTACATCCTCCGGTTCAAATCCACATGTATCAATAATGACGTCAAATTGTTCCTTCTCAAACAACTTCCTGACAAGGGCATGATCTTTTCTGTTCCCCCTGATGTGCCTTACCCCCGATACACTCATACTATTTGAATCCTCAAGATTAAAAACCGTAATGCTGCTCTCCATCTCAAGCAGCTTATTTATAATGCTCAACCCTATAAATTTAGAACCTCCGATAACGAGTATTTCCATATGTCAACCCCCATCTCAACTACTTACATAAAGTACTTCTTAATTTCGGCAAAATCTGTTTTTATTTCAAAGGCATATGTTTTCAGTACCTCGCTGCACTCAGTAACTATAGTCTTTAATGCATAATGAGGCCCAATGTCTATAACTATTTGAGTTCCCTGTTCCTCAATATATGATATAATTTGTCTCCACTTTACAGGATTAACCAATTGAAGTGAAAGGTCTCTTTCAATATCTTCATGGCTTTCATAAGGCAGTGCTGAAACATTAGATAAAACAGGAAATTTCAATGGACTATAGCTGATTTTTTTAAGCTCAAGACTTAAATCCTCTGCCAAAAAACTCATAAGCGAGCTGTGATAAGGAGCATCAACCTTCATCGGTAACATGCTGAAGGGTATAAATTCACCGTTTATACTTTCAATACTTCTACCCAGCTCCTTTAAAGGAATTTCTTTCCCTGCCACAAGAATTTGCGAAGGGGAGTTATATCCCGTAATTGCTACAAAGCCATAATTCTTATTTATCCTTTCAAGCTCTTCCTTTACCTGTGCTTCATTTACTCCCACAATCAATGCAACTCTGCCACGCTTTTCAGAGTATGCCTGCTGCATAAGAATCCCTCGTTTTCTGGCAAAATAGACACCCTCGTTAAATTTTATACCTCCGGCAGCTATAAGAGCCGAAAGCTCTCCCAAACTGTGTCCTGCCGTATAATCCGGCAGTACACCGAATTCCTGCATATAAACTCTAAAAAGTGCATTGCTTGCAGTAACTACTGCCGGCTGTGCATTCTCAGAACGGGTTAGTTCTGCCATACTTCCATCAAAAATTATTTTTTTTAAATCAAATCCAAGGGAATCGTTTGCTTCTTCATAAACCTCAGCTGCAACTTTGAAATTATCAATTAAGGCCTTTCCCATTCCTATGTACTGAGAGCCTTGCCCCGGAAATACAATTGCAAGTTTACTCATTTCAATTTTTTCCTTTTGTAATATTTTGTTAAGCCAAAATTAGCGATTATCTCTTGCTGCAGCTGGGAAGTTCCTTCGATAATTTCAAGTACCCTGGCCTCCCTGAACAACCTTTCTACAGGATAACCGCTGCAGCAACCGTTTCCTCCATGAATCTGTACAGCATCGTTAGCAACCTCCATTGCCACCTTGGAGGTGAAATATTTTGCAATTGTTGTTTCAACAATTGCGTCCGAATCCCTTTGTTGCCGCATTTCACCCGCTCTTATGCAAAGAGCACGAGCAGCATGTATTTTAGTTACTGCATCACCAATCATACCCCTTACAAGCTGAAAGCTTCTTAACTTTTCACCAAATTGAGTTCTATTTCTTGAATATGTAACCATGGCATCAAGAGCTTCCTGCGCTATTCCAACACCTGCCCACGCAATGCTGTACCTCCCGTGATCAAGAGCAGTAGCAACAACATACTCAAATGCGTTTCCAACCTTTCCCAACACATTTTCTTCAGGTACTTCAACATTATCCAGTTGGATTTCAGATATATATGATGCTTTTCCCGATAACATTCCTTTAATAAGAGAAGTACTTACACCCGGAAAACTTCTTTCAACTAAAAATGCTGTAATTTTACCCTGTTCAGAAGCAATCACAATAAATACATCAGCAATACCGCCCAATGTGATCCATTTCTTTCTTCCATTTAAAATATACTTATCACCCTGTTTGACATACGAAGTTTGTACTCCCTTCGCATTTGAGCCTACATCGGGTTCTGATAAAGCAAATGCAGCAAGTTTTTCTCCTTTTGCCATAAGTGGGAGCCAGTAATCCTTTTGCTGCTCATTGCCCCATCTAAGTATTGTTTCTCCTACCAAGGAAGTATGTACGGTTAATATGCTTCGGGTAGATGCACAAGCCTTTCCTATTTCTTCTGTAAAAAATCCATAATCAACAGGGTTTAGTGCAAGACCTCCGTATTTTTCAGGAAGACTTGCGGCAAGGTAACCTTTTTGGGCCATTTTATTAATAAGTTCTCGGGGAATCCCGCCGTTTTCTTCAAACTCGCCCGCAAATGGACGAATCTCATTAGAAGCAAATTCTCTTGCTTCTAAAATAATATTATTTTGCTTAATATTTTCTTCCATTTAATATCACTCGCTATCATCCTTTTTTATTTGCAATAAAGCTTACTATATTGTCCACCGAATTAAAGTTTGAAATATCAAGATCTTCATTATCCACTTGTATGCTGAATTCATTCTCAATTAAATTAACAAGCTTCATAGCAAAAAGTGAATTAACAAAACCTAATGCAAAAAAGTTATCGTTATCTGAGAATTGTGCCTGCTCGTCATCAATTATAAGATTACCTTCAATAAAACTTCTTATCTTTTCTCTGTATTCCATATTCGTATGTTATCCTCCTTACATAATTTTCACTTTCAGATATCTGGGTTGCTTTGGTATATTGGAAAGATCATTTTCAAAAATAATATTTCCTTGGTTATCATTATAAATTTCTTTAAAATTAACGAATCTGTAGCTGACATACATCATCCTGTTACGGTCTGTTTGTCTGAAATCTGCCAAAAGCCTTTTGCCCTCAGCTTTTGCCATCTGCATAATGTAATAGAGCAAAACGGTTCCTACACCTCTTGACATGACTCTGCAGGACATAAGCAATAGCCTTAAATGCCAGTTGTCTTCATTTATCTCTATCAAAGCAAGGCCTATTTTACCGTATGAGCCGTATTTATCAGTAAGCTCGCACACCAACAGCTTATGAGTATCGGATTCTCTGAATGCATTTAACTCGTCATAGGAATAAGTCTTGCCCGTAGCATTTAATTGGTTTGTTCTTACAGTAAGTTCTTCTGCACGTTTTAAATCTTCTTCCTTTGCCTCACTTATAATAAACTCCATTTCAAGAGAAGCAAGGAAGGATTCCTTAGGCCCTTTATAGTTCTCTTCATCGCCTTTTCTTACAATATCCTCCATGTACATTTTCCTGCGTCTTTTTGAATCCTCAGTTATAAACTTTGGATTCATACTTCCTTGCTCAAGCAGACCGGAATATTCGGAAGCGTCCATGCAATTAATATCGGGATATATGCTTTTTACTTCTTCCCGTTCAAAGGGCTGATCATCAATAAACAACATTGAGTCCATGCTTATATTTAAGTTTTTCTGTATATTTGATATGGAATTTGACTTAGCATTCCAATTAATTTCAGGATATATAAAATACTCGTCTAATCCATAGAATTTGAGCTTTTCCATGGCATCATCAAAATTATTTCTGCTTGCTATAGAATTTAGGATTCCTCTTGAATCAAGAGTTTTTATTATGTCTTCAATATTAGGCTTAATCTTAATATCATCAGATTCAATAAGCACTCCGTCCCATATAGTGTTGTCCAAATCCCATATTACACATTTTATTTCTTTAATTTTATGCATAGCTCCTCCCTTTATAAGCTATAAACCACTTATTTGTAATCATAAAAGCCTTTACCGGATTTTTTGCCCAACAGCCCTGCATCGACCATTTTTTTCAGCAATGGACAGCAACGAAACTTGTTATCTTGAAAGCTTTCATACAAAATATTCAAAGAATTTACTACAGTATCCAAGCCGATTAAATCCGCTGTTTCAAGGGGCCCCATCTTATGGCCGAAACCTTGTTTAAAAATCATATCAATCTGGGACGGCGAGGCAACTTGATCCTGTACCAGAAATGCAGCCTCATTCATAAAAAGATGAGAAAGCCTGTTTGATACAAAGCCCGGACAATCGTTTACCACAACAGGATTTTTGCCAAGTGACTTTAAAAAGTCTGTAATTCTATCCTCAGTATCCTGTGAAGTATGGAATCCCCGAATAACTTCAACCATTTTTTTCATGGGAACAGGATTCATAAAATGTGTACCTATTACCTTGCTTGTGTCAGGTAACAGCGAACCGATTTTTGTAATGGATATACAGCTTGTATTTACTGCAAATAAGGTTTCAGGCTTGCATACTTCTTTCAATCTTTTGTATTCTGCTTTTTTACTTTCCCATACCTCAACTATGTTTTCTATAACAATATCAACATTTTCAAAGCCTTTATAATCCGTCTGAAAGACTATATGAGGCAGTACATCTTCTTGTTTGAGTTCACAAAGCTCCTTTTTCATCATCTTAATCATTCTAAAGCTCTGCTTTATTCGCTCTTCTGCTTCCTTAAGGATTTCTGTGTTCAAGTCTTTCAAGATGACATTATAACCATAACAGGCTATGTCAAGGGCAGTATCACTGCCCATAACACCTGCACCAATAATTGCAACTGTTCTAATATTCATATTTACTCACCTTCTTGAAGTTTTATAAAAAAGAGTCATGCCTCTACTAAATAGCATCCACAGACACTTTCGGTCTCTTTATTTTCTGTTCTCTATCACCCATTAATAGTTCTTGATAATGTCTTTTTATACCCTTACCCCACTGACGTATTGTTTCTGCACCTAACTCACCCATCTTGGTGGTGGCAGCATATCTGGCTCTTTCTTCTATTGCCTCGTCTGCTGAAAATCTTCTTGCTATTTCCACGTATCCGTCGTGTAGTTCGTCTTGTGTCATTCTGGCAGGTATGTAATTGACTCCATCCATAACATAGTTATCCCAATCATACGAGGTAATTCTATTTTGTTCTTTCATTCGGTCAAAAAGTTTAGTACCCGGATAAGGATATAAAATGTTCATTGACATGGATGCAACATGTGATTCCACCAGAAATTCATAGAGCTTTTCAAAAGAGTCTTTTGTCTCATGATCAAAACCTACTACTACCCCTGCTATGACAGGTATACCATGATCTTCCTGTATCTTCTTTACCCATTTAATATAATTGTATTTTGTGTTTACACTTTTAGTAGCTCCTTCAAGATCCTCTGAATGAAGAGCATCAAAGCCAACATAAAAGCCCAGTGCGCCTGCCTGTTTTGCCAAATCAAGAAGCTCATCATCCTCTGCAATATCCAGCCCGGCAAAAGCCTGAAATTTTAAGTCTAAAGGAATCATTTTTCTTAAAACGTCTTTTGCATATTCTTTATCAACAAAAAAGTTGTCATCGTTGAAATGCACCCAATTAGATTCCTGTGTATAGTTTTCTTTTATATGCTTGAGTTCGGCAATAATCTCATCTGCAGGACGCTTACGCAGTTTCCTTCCGTAAAACGGTGGTACACAGCAAAAATCACATGAGTGAGGACATCCCCTTGTAAGATGAATGGTAGGCTTAAAAAGGTAATTAACTTTTTCTGGAAGAAGATCAAGTCGTGAAAAAGGCATCTCTGTTAAATCATAACGCTCTTCGGCTTTATATATGCCTTTCATTTTTCCTTCCTTGAAATCATCCAGTACTTTCTGCAGGATAATATCACCCTCACCTATGATAACAGCATCACAATATTTCAGTGCCTCCTCAGGCAATGCCGAAACATGGTGTCCTCCCATGAATACAGCAACATTGCGGTTACGATAAAACTCAGCAATTTCATATCCTCTTTTTACATTAGCGGTAAATGCGGATATCCCAACAATATCTGCATCATCATTGTCACTCAGGGTAAATTCCTCAGATGCTTCATCAATAATCGTAATCTCAAAATCCTCAGGAATTCTGGAAGCCAATACCGCCAATGCTAATGGTGAAATATGGAATTTACTGCTCCCTCTTTCAAAAAATCTGTTTGCACTTGGTGCGATTAACTTAATTTTGTATTTCATAATCATTTCTCCTTTACAGTTATTTTAGTTTGTAAAAATATTAGCCATAGCATAGTTATAAAATTTCTATTTTTTTCTCCATGGGTGCTTTAAAGTAACCGATTTTTATGCAGTAGTCTATGTAGGTCTTAATCAAATCACTATCTGTCTTGCAGCAAACAATACCTGCACTTTTCAGAATATCCGTGGTATACGAGTTATCTGCATATGAGCTTCCAATAATAGATTTTCTGAACATGGGATTAAACCTTGTAAGCTCAACAATAACCGAAGTGTTTCCTTCAGATGTCTCACTTTGATTTTTTATAATTTCCAAGTATTCATCATTGTCAATTATGGAAATATCATAACCATAATCCCTGACTAGCCCATAGACTTCAGGCCATAATGTATAGTGGGGATTTGTCACATGGTAAGTCTCAAATACAGTTTTTCTTGACGTACATAGGTATATAATCCCACCACTCAAATAGTCAACGGGAGTAACATCAAGGTACAGCCTGGAATTAGGTGCATACTTTAACTCAATAGCTGTCCTAAACAGGTCATAATAGACGCCCACAACATTAGTAACATCGAAGGGATATGTTCCGGTCACACTGTCACCCATAATGTTTCCGGCACGTATTATATTCCATTTCAGTCCCTTCTTGCCTGCCAGACGCACCTTAATCTCTGCGTCAAATTTAGATTTCTGGTAACCCATATTTTCAAAACCCTGTCCCAAAACCAAAGCTTTTTCTGTAAGAGGCTCACAGGGCTCAAGCCATCTGTCTCCCATAATTCCATGTGTTGATATAAATGTAAAATATTTCTGCTCTGTTTTAAGTGCAAATTCTATGCAATTCTGAGTACCCTTAACATTTACATCCTTAACCTCTTCATACAGACCAATCAAACTAAGCTTTGCTGCACAGTGAATTACCATATCTGTCTTTTCTGCCAGTTCAATATAATCCTCATCCGTCATCCCCAGCTTGTCTGATACAATATCTCCAAGTACGGGTATAACACGCTTTTCAAAAGCATCCTCAAGCTTTAGCAGAGGATCATATGCCTTGAGTAATTCTTTTAATCGTTTCGTTGCCTGATTTATATCCTTTGCCCTGACAAGGCAGTATACATTGCTTTGAGTTGCTTCTAATATATCCTTCATAAGTCTTCCGCCAAGAACGCCGGTAGCACCTGTCAAAAATATATTTTCAGTCTTTAGTGATGAAGACATATCAATAATTTCAGGAAACATATCCTCCTCATTGAAGCTTAAATCATAGTCTTCCTTTAATTCATCCTTGCCGTGGTTTATGGGTAGAGAAACCTTTTGATTAATACTAGCGGAAATTATGCCTATTATTTCACCGATAGTAGTAAAAGGAGATAGCTTTAAGTCAACAGGAGTTATTTTGACTCCATATTGTTCGTTAATCTGATTGAGCATTCTCAGTATAATTATTGAGCTAAATCCTATGGTACTTATTTCAGTGTCATTAGATATATCCTTCTCCTCAAGCTTTAGCAGAGAAGCGATTTTTTTCAAAACCGTTTTCTTTAAATCCTCTTTGCTTTCATTTTGTTCATTTTGCTCCATTTCAACTAAATTGATGGAGCTACTTTTTATAGAAGGGGCAATTTCTATCCAATGCCTTTCTCTCTCAAATGGATATCCGGGCAAAGCTATGCGTTTGTGGCTTTTGGCGGAGTATAACATATCCCATTTGACCTGCACCCCTGTGACCCAAAGTTGTCCAAGCATACTCAGATTTCTGTTTTCCATGAGTTTTCTAATCAATTCAGTTCCTTCATCCATTTCTAAAAGGAATCCATATTTATTAGCATCTGATTTTGTATTGCCACTATAAAAATCTGTTATATTTGCTATCCCTGTACAGTACTGTTCAAGCTTTTCAATAAGCTCTTTCTTACTTGAAACAACCAGAGCCAGCCTTTCTTCCATTTCATCCCGCCCCACATTCAGGGAGTACGCAATGTCTTTAAGCTCCTGTGGTTCATTGCGCATGTTATCAGTGTCATCAGCATATTGCCTCATAATGTGATTTTTAAGATTATTTGCGTAAATCATTAGTCGTTCTGAATTTCTTGCAGAAAGTTTAATAATATGGGGCGAATCCGCACTTACTGTTTTTTCATTTTTCATATGATTTTCATATTCCTCAATAATAATATGTGCATTAGAGCCGCCTGCTCCAAAGGAGCTTACAAATGCTCTTCTGGGATACTCCTTTTTTTCTCCGTTAATAGCTAAAACCGGTTTCTTCCAATACTCATACTTTTGTTGAATATAAAACGGTATTCCTTCAAAATTAATATTCGGATTCAACTCTTGAGAATGAAGGGACGGAACCAGATGCTTATTTTTCATTTGCATCAATACCTTTGTCACACCTGCAATACCTGCCGCAGCCTCCAAATGCCCAATATTCGATTTCACTGAACCAACAGGACATGTCCAGTCAGTTTTTATGTCTTTAGCAACTGAACTAAGCAAGCCTGCTATTTCAATAGGGTCTCCCAGAGAGGTTCCCGGCCCGTGAGCTTCTATATAGCTTATGGTTTCAGGCTCTATTCCGGCTTTTTTTATGGATTCTGTTATTAATTTTGACTGTGCATTTGGGTTAGGAACTGTGTACCCGGCTGTTTTACCGTTGTGATTTATAGATGTGGCTTTAATCACTCCATAAATATTATCCCCGTCCTCTACAGCTTTCGTAAATGGTTTAAGTAGTACTGCTCCAACTCCTTCTCCGGGTACATAGCCATCTCCGCCTTTACCAAAGGCTCTGCATTTCCCGTCTGTAGAAATAAATGAGCTATCACTTAACAGTAAATATTTATATGGATGGATAGATACATTAACACCACCTGCCAATGCAAACTCACATTCCCCTCTGCGTATACTTTCACACGCCAGATGAATGGCTGTAATGGAGGAGGAACACATTGTATCAAGTGCAAGACTTGGCCCGTTCAGATTGAAGCAGTATGATACACGGTTTGCAATTGAAGCAAAAGTAGAATTAGGATACACATGGTTTCCCTTCAAAAGCTCCTGAGCACCATATAACTGATAAAGTCCCCACATTGCTCCAACAAAAACTCCAACCTTTTTATCAGATAAATCACTAATCCGATAATTTGCGTCTTCAAAAGTGTGCCATGCAGTTTCAAGGAAAATTCTTTCCTGAGGGTCCATTAATTGTGCCTCATGAGGAGAAATATTAAAGAACAGAGAATCAAATTTATCTACATCACGCAGAAAGCCTCCCCATTTGCTGTAGCTCTTACCTTCAGCTCCTTTATTATCTGAGTAATACTCATGGATGCTCCATCTTTCTTTGGGAATTTCACTAATACAATCCCTTCCTTCTTTTATAACCTTCCAGAAATCCTCCATATCCTCAGCATAAGGGTACTTACCGCTTAAACCTATTATTGCTATATCCTCTGTCATGTTCGTCTGTTCTTTTATGAAACGTGGTTTGTCTGCTTTAACTGTAATGGTATTATTGTTTATTGCAGTTTCATTTATTATTTTTACAGGCTTTTCTTTTGAGCCGAACTGATTATTTGCCCACTCAAAATGTTCTGTCATAAAATATTTTGAAAGTTCATCTATTGAAACGTATTCATAATATAATGACTTTGGAAGGTTCTTTATATGCTTTTCCAGAATTTCATTCATATTCATTACAGCTATTGAGTCCATACCATACTTATCAAAGGTATCGTTAGAATTAATTCTGCCGGAAGGTATTTTAAGTTCATCCGCAAGCATATCTCTTAAAAACATTACAAGCTTCTTCTTTACAGCCTCTTTATTTTCAGTAGAGACTTCAGAACTCTCATTGTAATTATTTTCTATATATGGGATATAATCATCTGATTCTGAAGCCCTTAGGGCAGATTTCATTCTTTCCTCTACACCATTAGCCACAATCACCTGACTTTCTCCCGCTGAAAAACATGCTTCAAAAGCTCTAAGGGCATCTTCCACAGATATTGGCATCAAGCCCAGATTTTGCTTTAAATTTTCCCGTGCTTTATCATTCACATCCATTCCAACGCCATCCCAAAGTGGCCAGTTAATTGAAATAGTCTTACCGTATCTCTCAGATTTTTGCCTTAAATCCTCCCTGTGTTGGGCATAGTAATCCATAAATCTGTTAGCAAATGCATAATCAGTTTGTCCCATATTACCCATAACAGAAGTAATTGATGAAAATAATATAAAAAAGTCAAGCTTTACATTTTTTAACTCCTCATCAAGATAGACTGTCCCCAGTATTTTGGGATTGATAACCTGCTCTATATCACTTTCTCTTTTATTGATTACAAAAGAATCCCTTATAGCACCCGCACTATGAAGTAAACCATTTATTTCTCCATATTCCGTCCTTATCTTGGAAATAAGAAGCTTTACTTCTTCTTTATTTGATATATCCGTTGGTATATAGTGGATTTCAGATTTATATTTATTTTTCAAATCATTTATCTTTGACCTTTTTGTTTCATCCAGCTCAGATCTTCCAGTTAAAATAACTTTTACCTCAGCCTTATTTACAAGATATTCTGCAAAAACAAGACCCAATCCACCTGCTCCTCCGGTAATCAGATAAACTCCTTTGTTTTGTAAATTAAAACCTGCGTCACTTAAGTTGCTTAAACGTACCTGTCTGGCAAATCGACTACCCTTAAAATACATTATTTCTGTAAAATCAGAGCAATTCATTTCCTTGTCTATTAATTCAGATGTATTAGCTGCTCCGGATATCCTTAAACTTTTAAAGCTATAGCCCGGCTGCTCCAGCCGCATTGACTTAGAAAAACCATCAATAGCTGAGCTCAAAGGGTCTTCTTGATTGGATAAGAATAGCACTCTAATACTACTTATCTCATTTTTTATTAATCCATAGGTTAAATAAAATACCGGGTTTATCCTGTTTTTTAGTAAAGTCGGCGTTATTTTTTCAAGTGGTTGGTTATCTGAAACGGACAACCCAATTCTCTTTTGGCTTAATCTGTTGTATATAACCTTTTGAAGTGTGATTCCCTTCTTTTTTATTATGCCAATAGCTTCTCTAAAGCTTTCCTTATTTAAGGCATCAACTTCATACAAATCCCCTTGTTCAGTTTTAAGAGCTGTGCCAAGCTGCATAAAAAATACTCTGCTCTTTTGTCCCTCTTTGCTGTTTTTGAAGGAATTGTATAAGCTGTCGTCAGTATCAACAATAAGAATATTATCTTCCACCTTATCTGCTGAAACAGATTCAGGTAAATCCGTCTGCTCCCATCTTGATGTAAAGTACAAAGTTTTTTCTAAATCCCTATTTAAGCTGCTTTCAACTTTTTTCAAAGATAGGCCTTTTATATTGATTAATAATTCTCCTGATTCATCTAAAACCTTTATGTCAAACTTCTCCGAATCATCCAATAAAGAATTGTCACAAGCTTCTACAAAGGCATAGCATGACTCCTTTAAAGGATTACATATGTCTATCTGCTCAACAGCATAGGGAATAAGTAATACATCATCAGCTTTTTTGACAATTCCTGCCGCTGCCGCCTGAAGCACTCCATCAATAAGCACAGGATGCAATATATAGTCTTTGAATGTCATATCATGGATTTGCGGAAGCTCAATATATGCTAAAGCTTCTCCCTCTGAGTACCAAAGTTCTTTTATGCTTTTAAACTCTGCACCATAGTTCATACTATGCTTGTTTAAAACTGAATAGTAATCATCCCCTGATATTGCAGTCTTAAATCGGCTTTTTAAAGCTCCCATATCAATTTTCTCTGAAACCCGTTCAGAATCTGTATCAGCATAAACCGCTTTCCCTTTTGCATGGGTAACTCTGCCTTTTTCCTGTTGTGTATAAAATTCAAACTCAGGCTGACTTTCAGGATATAGAGCCGTAAATACTTCTACAGGCTCTGTACCTGCTATGATTGGCTTTATCCAAGTAATATCCTTTAATTGCTTTATTGGCTTACCTCCTGCCAGCTTCATAGCTATACAAGCTATCTCAATAAAAGCTGCACCAGGCAAATATTTGTTTCCATTAATAATATGCTGCTCAAATATATACTCTTTCCCTGTAAATTTAGTACTGAATTTTTGCTCGTAAAAATCTGAAATATTGGCATCCAACAAGGGATGCAGTTTTACTGCCTCTTGCAGTTTATCAGAATTTGCATCATTATCACTTGCAGCAGGCACCCAGTAGCTTTCTTTCAAAAAAGGATACCCCGGAATAGAAATTCGATTGCATTTGTCATCTTTATGAAATTCAACCCAGTCTATATCTATACCCGACACCCATAATGCTGCAATCTTATCTAATTCTCTGCTTTTGACAATATTACTTGCCAGCTCATGTCCTAATGCGCCCTCAAATAATAGCTGGTTGGAATTTTTATTTCCTAAAAACAGCTTTTCTGCCTGCAAATCATCAGAGCAATAATTAGCAAGCTTTCTTAATAATTCTTCTTCATTTGAGAAAACAAATGCCAGCCTTTCCTCCATTTGCTCCCGCCCGATATGCAGTGTGTATTCCAAATCCTGCAAATATATCTTATCGGTATTTCCCTCGGATTTTCTCCAGATGAAATTCAAAATTGTCAACCCATAAGTTTTAAGTCTTTCTTTATTAATAGCTGATAAAGTAAATAGCATTTGACCTTTTGGTACATCATAAGCCTCAACTGGTTTTTCATATTCCTCAAGTATTATATGAGCATTTGCTCCACCTGCTCCAAATGAACTTATACCTGCTCTGCGAGGATAGTCACCCTCAGGCTTTTTCCAAGGAGTTAAGCCCCTTTGGATGTAAAATGGTGAGTTTTCAAAATTAATATAGGGGTTAACAAGCTCTGAATGAAGCGATGGAACAAGCTCCTTATATTTCATCTGCAAAAGAATTTTTGTAATTCCGGCAACTCCGGCTGCTGACTCTAAATGTCCAATATTTGATTTAATTGAACCAATAGGACAGAATTGTTTTAATTGTGTTCTATAGTTGAAGGCATTTGATAAGCCGGTAATTTCTATAGGATCACCTAATTGTGTACCGGTTCCATGAGCCTCAATATAACTTATGGTTTCAGGATTAACTCCGGCTTTTTCATAAGCATCCAGAATTACCTTTTCCTGTGCCTTTGGGTTCGGTACAGTAAAGCCACTGGTCATACCTCCATGATTTATAGCTGTTCCCTTGATTACAGCATAGATGTTATCCCTATCTGCAATGGCCTTGTCCAGAGGCTTTAGCAATACACAGCCAACACCCTCTCCCGGTACATAACCATCTCCGCCCTCACCGAAGCTACGACATTTACCATCGCTTGATGAAAACTTCTCCTGACTTAGGAACTGGTACTTATCGGGATGCAAAGATAAGTTGACACCTCCGGCGATAGCTAAATCACATTCATTTCTTTTCAGACTTTCACATGCCAGATGTATTGCAGTTGATGATGATGAACACATTGTGTCAAGTGAAATACTGGGGCCATTCAAATTCAGCGCATATGAAACACGATTTGCAATAGCCGCAAAAAGAGTATTTAATGATACATTATTCCCTTTTAATGACTCCTCAACACCAAAGAAATGGTACTGCCCCCACATAACACCTGCAAATACTCCTACCTTGTTCTTTTCCAATTCACCTTTTGTATATCCTGCATCCTCCACGGTATGCCATGCTGTTTGCAAAAAAAGTCTTTGCTGAGGGTCCATCTTTTCAGCATCTCTGGGCGAGATTTTGAAAAACAGAGGATCAAACTTATCTACATCCTTTACAAAGCCCCCCCATTTTGAGTAAACTGTACCCCTTTTATTTTTATCAGGGTCATAATTTTTTTCACCATCCCATCTGTTCGATGGAATTTCAATAATACAATCCTTGCCTGCCTTCAGGTTTTCCCATAACTCCTCAAGACTTTCTGCCATTGGATAACGGCCACTTACTCCAATTATTGCAATATCCTGTACTTCCTGTACTTTTTGCACTTCCTTTACTTCCTTTGTTTCAAAGCGCCCTGTAATTTGTGATACAGAATTAAAGTCTTCTATTTTCGTGTCCGTCACATTATTGTTTTTCATGAGCAGCTCTGTAAGCTTGTCACTATAATTCTTTATAAAGTAAGCGATTAATTCTTCAATTGTTTGATTCTCATAGAATAATGTCTTTGAAAGCAGGCCAAAGCTTTTTTCCAGCTTTTCTACCATATTTAGAGACATTATAGAGTCTATTCCAAATGTTCTGAAGGGTTCCTTCAGACTGATTTCCTTTAAAGGCATTTTTGTTTCTTCTGATATTAGATTTGCAAAATAATTCCAAGCCAACTCCTGAACTTTATCGCTGCCGGTACTCAATTGGTTATCACTACTGTCGGATTTGGTCTTTTTAATCAAGTCTTGAGTTGTGTTACCGTATTTTTTAGTGTAGTTTAAATCCTTTACAGTTGCCACAATAGATGCTTCCTTCATCGTTAAAGCACTGCTGAACATAGTAATACCTTCATCTGCAGAAATCTCCAACATACCATTTTTACTGCTCATTTGAGAAGCATTATGGCCTCCCATTTTCATACCGCCATTGTTCCAAAGGCCCCAATTTATTGATATGACATTACTACAGCTTTGAGCAAAATTGTCCATAAAACTGTTAGCATAAGCGTAATCCGCCTGTCCAATCAAGCCCTCTTCGGCAGAAACAGATGAAAATAAAACAAAGAAATCCATATTACTGCTGTTAAAGGTTTTATGCAGATTAAGTGTTCCGAAGATTTTAGAGGACAGCACCTCAGCAATTTCTTTACTATTCTTTTTTATAATAAATGAATCCTTTAGCTGGCCTGCTGCATGGATAACGCCATTAACACTACCATATTTTCCCATTATGCTTTCATTAAGCTCCACCACCTGAGCCTTATCAGAAATATCGCTTTGTATATATATTATTTTATTTGAGCTTAATTTTAGCTTTTCCAGTTTTAAGCTTGTTTTTTCATCTAGTGGAGACCTTCCTGTCAGTATAAGAGTTGCATTATATTCTTTTGCAAAATACTCTGCAAATATCATGCCAACTCCCCCAAGACCTCCTGTAATTAAATATATACCTTCTTTTTTTATTGGAAGTATACCGTTTTTAGTCACTTCGACGGTTTGGAGTGCTTTAACTTTTCTCTCATTTTCTGAAATTTTATACCTTATTTCAAAATCATCTATGCTCTCATTATTAAATTCATTTATTGCTAATCTGACAAGGTTTTGAGAAGCCTTAATTTCATCTAAACCTATACATTTAAAAATATAGTTTGGATTTTCCTTATATAAGGTTTTAACAAAGCCGCTTATTGCCGAATCAAATGGAGCAGTGAAGCTTGTACCTTCTTGATAGATATATAAAAGTTTCACAATTCCTTCTATCTTTTGAGACAGAAGAGCCTGTGTAAGGAAGGTCAATGAATATATTCCAAGGCTTAATACCTTTGATATATTTGAATCATCATAAATGTCATTTTCTTCTGCTTTTGACCATGTATATATGATTTGGTGAGGTAAATTACTCTGATTAGCCAAAATATCAATGAGTCTGTCAAAATCATCTTTTTTGCCTGCACATATTTTGAAAGTCCTCTCATCAAGCTGAAGAAAATTTTCCCCCGGCATAACCAATATAGTTTTATACTGTTGTCCCAGCATTAAAGCCAGTTCATTATCTGTATCAAATACTAATACATTTTCAACTTCCTGTGTTTTACCGGATATATTCAATTCAGCCTTACACCAGATTTTTTTGTCAATACACAAGCTGCGTACCGGTGGTTCTTCATGCTTAATCGCATTTAATTTATGCAAAACTAATCCGCTCATTTCAACCAAGACATTTCCTGCATTGTCTGCAATGAGAATATCCAATGTTTTTTGAAGAGAGCTGTCATTATTAATTAATTTGCAATATGCAAAAATCTCCTTTTCCAATTTACCAAATATCTTTATTTCGTTGAGTAAATATGGAATAAATGGAGGTGATTTTGTACCGTCCTTGGGCAAAAGCATAGCCACGGCACTGTGTATCACGCTATCAATTAATAAAGGATTTAAAGCAACCTTTGAATTATCCTCCTCGGCAAAATCTTGCATGTAAATCTTTGAAATACACTCATGACTATTCATATATATCTTTTCAACTAAGCGGAAATCCTCGCCATAATTTAAACCACAATTCGTATATATGGCATATACTTCATCTTTTTCAATAACTTCTCCGCATCTGTCAATAATTGTCCCAATATCCAGCTTGGCAAGGTTTTTGACATAGTTTTCAGACTTAAAATTAACTTCAGCTTTTGAATATAAAATCCTGTTATTAATATTGTATTCATTAGCTGCTGTCAATTTCACCGTCCATTTATCATTTTCTAGTAACAACCCCACATCCAGATTTTTACCTTTTTCATTAATAACTACCGGAGCCATAAATGAAATATTGCTAATGTATTCAACAGTTCTCTGTCCAGCCAATTCTCCGGCGGCTCTTATCATTTCAATTATTGCTGCTCCCGGGAGAATGTTTTCGTCATTTACAATATGTCCTGAAACATAGCGGTCAGTCATTGTTAAATATGTACTGAATTTCTGTTCATATATTGTGGAGGTATTGCATTGTATCAAGGGATGTAATCTTGCTTCCTTATTCTCTGATATTTTTACTTCATCCACCCAGAAGCTTTCCTTATCAAAGCAGTAAGTGGGTAAGGAAAGCTTCCTCACAGCCTTTTTAGTATCATATAAATTTTCCCATGTAATATCACTTCCATTGACATATGCTTGAGCCAATTCCAATAATTCATTGTAAGACTCTACATTACTTATATTCTCTGATAACTCAATAGCTACATGGCCTTCTGCTAAGTTACCCTCCAAAGCTGACGTTAGTTTGTTTTTTAAGTCCTCAATGTTTTTTACTACAAAGCAACATCTTGTATTAAAATGTGTCCTTCCAACCTGCAGAGTATATGCCAATTCCTGCAAGAAGCCTTCAAGTTCATTAGTCCTCAGATATTCTGACAAAGCAGAAATCATGCCCTTTAGAGAATTCTTTGTTTTGGCAGAAATTGGTATAAGATAATACGGCAAGACCTTGCCTTCCGTCTCAATCTCATTTTCTGCTATATATTCCTCCAATACCAGATGTGCATTTGTTCCGCTATAGCCAAAGGAACTTACCGCTGCTCTTCTTGGTAAAGCATTTGATGTCTCCCAATCCTGCAAAGTATTATTTACATAAAAAGGACTATTAATAAAGTCAATATAGTTATTATGTGTATCAAAGTTTAGAGTTGCCGGTATTTTACGGTGTTTAAGTGCCAACAGCATCTTTATCATACTTGCAATTCCGGCAGACGCAGTTGTATGCCCGATATTAGGTTTAACAGAACCGATTGCACAGAATTGTGACGCATTGGTATATTTTCTGAAGGCATTTGTAAGTGCTTCAACCTCGATAGGATCACCTAATTTGGTTCCTGTTCCGTGAGCCTCCACACAGGTTATGGTTTCAGGATTTATATCAGCTTTTTTGTATACCTCAAGCTCTAATTCAGACTGTGAAATAGCACTGGGTGCAGTAATCCCATTTGTTTTTCCATCCTGATTTATTCCTGACGCCCTTACTATTCCATAGATATTGTCACCGTCTTTAACTGCTTCTTTAAGTGATTTTAGTACCACAAAGGCTACAGTTTCTCCAAGAGCAATACCATCAGCTTTATTGTCAAAGGTCTTACATCCTCCTTCGGGAGTTAGCATACCTGATTTGGAGGTTGTAATAAAACAATTTTGCGTAGTAATAACCGTAGCGCCACCGGCTACAGCCATACTGCATTCACCTGCCAATATGCTCTGACAAGCTTCATGTACTGCAACCAAAGAAGATGAACATGCAGTATTTATTGGAATATTGGGTCCCTTTAAGTTTAAAAAGTATGAAATACGGGCTGCAAGAATCGATGAATCATTTCCCATCATAGTATATGCATCAGGATTTATACCGGCTCTATCCAGCCTTTGAGAATAGTCACTGTTCCATACACCTATAAAGACCCCCGTTTTTGACCCCGAAATAGCTTGTGCAGAATATCCTGCATCCTCAAAGGCTTTCCAGCACTCCATAAGCGATAACCTTTGCTGTGGGTCCATAAGTTCCGCTTCTCTTCTGGAAATATTAAAAAAGGTATTGTCAAATTGGTCTATGTTGTTTATAAAACCGGCCACTTTGCTAATGGTTTTGTTCTCTTTCCTTGGGTCCTTGTCATAATATTTATCAATTTCCCATCTGTCACTTGGTATTTCACTTATTGATACTCTGTTTGCAATAAGATTTTCCCAAAACTGCATGACATTATCAGCTTTCGGAAAGCACCCCGACATTCCTATAACTGCAATGCTGCCATTATCCAATTCGTTACTGCAATTTTGTTTGTTCTTATTTTTATTTTTTTCCTCATAAGCATCCCTGCTAATAAATTGGATAGCACTCTCTGCAAATTCAGCAATACTTGGATAATTGTACAAGGAAGTTACTGCCATTTTACAGTTAAACTCTTTGTTTATGAGTCTTACCAGATTTACCGCCGAAACAGAGTCAACTCCCAAATCCTTAAAGCTCTTATTTATATCTATTAAATCAGCATTTATTTCTAATATTTCTGCTGTTTTATTTTTTATAACTGATATTGAATTCTCAATTTTCTTCTGATTATTTTCTTTACTGCTATTTTTGCCAGCGGAGTACTTTTGTACCTCTTTCAGCAATGCCGGCAGTGCAGTACGGTCAAGCTTTGCATTCGGTGTCTGAGGTAATTTGCTTATTTTTACTATATATGAAGGTACCATGTATTCCGGCAATTCTCTTTCACAATACTCCTTCAATTCAGCTTCCGATAACTCAACGCCGTCTTCAAGCACAATAAAGGAAGCAAGCTTTTTACCGCCTGATTTATTGTCAATAATACAAACTGCATTTTCTTTTATTCCGGGGTGCTTTGATAACTCAACTTCTATTTGAGTTAATTCTATTCTGACCCCTCTTATTTTGACCTGATTATCTCTTCGACCAATATATTCTATGGAGCCATTTGCAAGGTACTTGGCATAATCGCCGGTATTATACAGTTTTGAAGCAGTATTAGAGCAAAACGGGTTCTGTATAAATCTCTCTGCCGTTATTTCAGGAAGGTTTAGATAACCCTTTGCAACGCAAATACCGCACACATGGATTTCTCCGGCAACACCAATTGGAACGATTTCTTTATTTTTATCCAGAATAAATACTCCAGAATCGGCAAAGATTTTACCAATAGGTACACTTTTCATTTCATCACTATGATCCCTTGAATCAAAATACAGTACTCCATTGGTTTCAGTAGTTGCAAACTCGTTTAAAATAATAGCATTTGGAGCAGAATTACGAAATCTTGTATATAAATCAAAGCTCAAAGGCTCTCCCAGACTATACCAAAGTTTAAGCTTTGGCACACTTGCTCCTATATTAATTCCGGAGTCAAGTATCATTTTAAGAAGCGAAGGAACTATCCTTATACGAGTAACATTACTTTTTGCCAGTTCATCCATTAGCTTAAAGGGATCTCTTACAATTTCGTCGGGTAATATAACCGTAGGTATACCCTTTAACAGTCCCACCAAAAGCTCTTGAAGTGACGGTATGTGATTAATATTTGTTCTTTGACAAAGAATCTCTTCCTTATCAAAAGGAAAATTATCCCACCACCAGGACAAATAGTATATTAACATTCCCTGACCATGCACTACTCCCTTTGGTTTACCCGTTGACCCCGAGGTGTATAATATAACTGCTGAATTATCTGTATTTGCCCTTTTTTCTGGATTTAAACTGCTCATCTTCTCAATTTCATCCCAACGGTCATCAATACAAATAACCTTGCGATTTTCAACAGGCAGTTTGCTTATTAAGTCCTTCTGACTTATAATAACGTCTATTTCTGCCTGTTCCAGTATATACTTCTGATGGCCCACAGGATACGACTGGTCAATAGGTACATATACTCCACCTGCTTTCAATATTGCCATCAAACATATAACCGCAAAGGACGAACGCTCAATTAATACAGCTACCGGAACCTCAGGTCCAACCCCAAGTTCAATCAATTTGTTTGCAAGCATATTAATTTTTGCATTTAAATCCTTATATGTAAGTTTTTCCTTTTTATATATGACTGCTATATTATCCGGTGTTTTTTCTACTTGTTCCTCAAATATCTGAGGCAACAATTTTTCATATACAACATTACTATCCTCCCAGACTGTATTAATAACCTGCTTTTCTGCCTCAGAGAGTATCGGGAGTACAGATATTTTACTATCCGGTGATTTCAAAGCGCCCTGTAACAGTTCACTAAAGTGACAACACATCCTGTCTATAGTATCCGGCTTAAACAAAGAAGAGTTGTACCAGATATAACCCTTTATTCCTTCACTTGTCTTTGAAAAAGATATATGTAAATCCGCAAGGGGTAACTCAGAATCAGAATTAAAATAATTTGTTTCAAGCCTATTAAATGGTTCATCTTTAAAGTCATTAAAGCTAAAGGCAACCTGATATAAAGGATTATAATTAATAGAGTTATTGCCCTCGCTTTTTAAAGACGCAATTTCCTCTGAAAGAATATTTAGTAATTGTTTAAAACTGAGCTCATAAGACATTTTGCAATGCAAAAAAGATATGTTTGAAAAAATCTTTTCTTCATCGGTATCTGAGAATAAGCAACCAGTTGATATTTCGCTATCACCGGTATACCTATATAAAAGAATTTGAGTAACTGCAATAAGAATAAGTTCATCATTGAACTCTTGACCATTGAAATTTTGAGATAAGCTTTTTCTGTCAAAAAATTTGAATGTTTTTAAAGCGTACTCGCTTTTTTGCTTAGGCGGCCGATAATAATCAAATGGAAGCTGAATTAGCTTAGCATTCCCAATGATTTCGCCTTTGAAATCTTCGTTGTTTTTCCTTTTTACACGATGCTTATAATAAAAATCGATAATTTCCTTTTCGTTTTCTGATAGAAGTTTTTTCAGGTCATCTGTATATAAAGTATCCTTACACAGATAATTTACCTTGTTGTTTTCTACCCACAATATAACTTTCATCTGCTTTAGTGCAGACAGTATTTTTTTTACTCCCATGCTACCCCCTATATATCTACAACACTATGTTTCCTAATAAATGCTCCCAAGTTATTAATTGCTTCGACTGCTTCAGGTAATATAGGTGCAAATGCTTGCCATACATGAACCATTTCAGGCCATATTTCCAATGTAACATCTACTCCTGCTTTTGTTGCCTTTTTTGCAAATTCTTCAGAATCGTCTCTCAAGCATTCGGCATCGCTTACTTGCATAAGTAAAGGAGGCAAACCCTCCAGCTTTCCAAACAAAGGAGAAACAAGCGGGTCCTTGGGGTCGTGCCCATGAAGATACGCTGATTCCTTTCCTGCTCCCTTCCTAAGTGCAGGAGCAAAACTACCTAGCATAAAATCGGTATTTTCACGACTGACCCACGAATTATTAGAACGTGTTTCGTCCGCACTGGCAGACAAAGTCATTGCAGCATTAGGAAGTGTTATGTTAAGCTGTTTCAGCTTTAATAACATTGTTAATGTCAAGGTACCACCTGCTGAATCTCCGGCAATAAATACTCTCCTTGCATCACTAACTCCTAAATAGCTGTTTTTCTGCATCCACATATACGCTTTTATACAATCCTCCAATGCGGCAGGAAATGGATTTTCAGGTGCAAGTCTATAGTCAACAGATAAAATAGAGCAGCCGGAAACCTTGGCAAGTTGGGCACACAAATGTCTGTGTGTGTCCAAATCTCCAAACATAAATGCTCCTCCATGGAGATAAAGAAGACGAATGTCAGGATCACTGTCAGAAGCGGTTATCCACTCACAGTCAAGTCCTTCAACATCAATTTTTCTTACTTCTATATCTTTAAATACATCTGTATCCTGTAATTCATTAAAAAGAATTTTCGGGAATTCAATATTCAATTGAAGCTTTCCCCACGTTTTCTGAAACTTAAAAGCAGAATCCGAGCCTTTTGTTTCTTCTTGTGATTTAAGTCTGTCAGCTAATATATCTCTTTCACGTTTCAACCTGTCTAAAATCATAGATAATTCTTTAGAAGCCATAATGTCCTCCATTTATAGAGTATATTTTATATTTAAGCCTTGTTTAGATTAAATACTTTGCTTGAATTTAAATCATCAAGAAATTCACGAATACCTTCAATGTACTGGCGCCTTTTGTCTTCATCAACAGTTATTGCTTTTTCAGCCCAAGCCCTACAATAGGAGCATGTTTGTTCTGAGTTTATGTCTAAGCTGCTGCTTTGTCTCCAGCCCTCATCATCGCATATCTTATTACCACATGATTTTGATTTGAATTTGTCTAAGAATCCATCCAATTTTCTGTTGTCAATGTGAAACCAGTCAAGATTAAATAAATTATCTAACTTCCTTAAACTTTCAGGATTGTATTCACCTTTGGAAATTCTCTCAGCAAATACATTACTATCGTCTGCCGCTTCCTTTTTATTATCCAATAAAAACCTTTTCTGAATTGCATATATAATATCCATTAAATTACCGTCAAAACGTCGTTCACTATAAGCTTTTACTGTTTTAAGCAAATACTCGGAAGTGGAACCACGCTCCACAAGCTTTAAAGACAAGTTTGGATTACCCACCTCATTCATCAGCTCTTCATAGTAATGGACATCATCCGGCCTAATCCATGTTGCCGATATAAGCTTTGCAGGACTTGTCATTTTGAGAAGAGTACACAAGTAATATTCATATAATATATGCGATTCCGTTGTATATTCTCCGGTCTGCGAAGCATGTGAATTTGAAAGCCCATGATGTGTTCTTAAAGGGCAATCATGAAGACAGAGGTTGTTTGCAAAAAGCCGTATTCTGGTTCCGGTTTGTTTCGTATATTTCAGGATTTCTCTTAATAAATTGAAATCTCTGTTAACAAGCTGATCTAAAGTTATTTCATCTGCACCAAAGCCTTCCCAGTATCTTATTTGCTGCAAACTTCTTATTCTTAAATTAACGCTAATGGAAACTTCTAAATGTGGATATTGCTTTTTTATCATTTGGCATATGTATGGGTTTGCAACGGTTACAGAATCCACCTTGGCATTAACCACTCTATCCAGCAATTCAAGGATTTTTTTATGGTGTTCCTTAACAAACTCTTTGTTTCCAAGGCATAGAGCATTGAGTAAATAATTAAATTTAATGTTATTCTTGTGACATAACTGTACATGTTCTTCAATCTTCTGCCATGACACTTCAGGTAAAATCAATGAAGCTCTTCCGCCGCCTACATCGTCGTGCTTCATCTTTGCATAGACTCCTGATACAATACCAAACTTGGATATGTCCTCAATTAATTTTTTATCAAAATTATAAGCCATATCAAATTTTATAGATTTTGTTTTTTGATTTTCATCCACGAAATTAGCCCCCCTTATGCAGTTAATTTTTTTATTTGAATACAGTATTTTTAGCTTGTACAAATTTTATATAGTTACACTCACAATATGCTATGTCTAAGTGAATTACTTGGTATTTTGTATTTTTGAGACTACTTTGTATAATTTTACCATATTTGTTATTAGTAGTAAACTAACTTGTTTTCTTATTATTTTACAATATATAGTATTATTATTGATAATATGTTATATTATTGCAGCAAATTTCATCACTGTTTTCTTGGCACTAAGTCTAGCTTGAACATGCTTGATAATTTGTACAAAAAAAAGAACAGGGTATGTATTTTTTAAACATACTCTGTTCTATCTACTACTGTAATGTCTTTTTGATTTTTAACAAATGCAGCAATTCAGGCTATAATACTGCTGCTAACTGCTTTAAGATGTCAAATGCTTTTTTGTCATTTTCTTCTGCTATGCGAATGAGCTGTACCGTCTTTTTTCTCACATCCGTTTTAGCAAATTGCCGCATCTGACTCTCGCCACGTTCCCAGCCTCCGGTAACTTCAAAAAGCTCTTTTTGAAGTTCTGATACAGTCATAAAATGTTTTGCAGTCTGTTCAAGAAGTGATTGGTGTTCAGGGTACTGTACTGCTGCTTTTTTTATGAAAACCGCAGCATTATACCTTCCGTCTGAAATACAATCAATAGCATCACCATGAGTAAACATCCTTTCTGCTAAAAGAGGCAAAATCAGTCCTTCTGAAAAATCACTGTCATTGCTGACAGCCTTTGCCCATGCTTCGTAGGCTAACAAACCTTTTGCATAATTACCCATTTTTCGTCCTACCATCACCTCAAGGGCGTTGTTTATAATTGTTTTTGCATCAAATATTTTGCCATTTGCCGGTTCAAGAGACATAACAGCAAGTGTGTCGGGATTTTCCCACCAGCGTTCAGTAATAAAATACCCGGATTCGTCAAAGGTAATGCCCGAATTAAACTCCGGATTGTCCTGAAAAAAGTTCCATCCTAACAGAGTTTCCCCGCCATCGCGATAGCCTGCAATGATACACGCCTCCGGTGGGCCAATAATCCCCAATGCGATAACAGGGTTTCCTTTATCTATCTGTTCTTTAATGAATGTAATAAATTCTGATTTTTGGGTGTCCTTCTTTCTGCCCAGTAATTTATATTTACAACCAAGAGCTTCAACTCCTTGTCTAAAAACCCGCTCTGGCTCATCATAAGTACATATAGCATCTACATTGCCCATATTCCAACTGGTCTCATCCCAGGTTAAACGGAAGGCCGCACCACTGGCTGCCATAGTATAATCGTAGGTCACATTAATACCCATATAGTTAGCACATGCATACAAACAGGACGGAAATGGTGTCAGCCCCTCGGGACAATATTGTACTCTAGGTACCCCTAATAGAATTGCTTGATCTTGATTACATTGACTACTCTTCATTTTTCCCCTTACCTTTCATAGTTTTATCGTTCAAAATAAAAAGTTCAATACCATAAACTCCCGCGCAGAGCTTCGTTCTTCTAATAGTAATATCCATTTTTCGCAATTCAGATGGTGTCGTCCCTACAATTCTTTTAAATGCTCTGGTAAAAGCGTCTGCATTGTTAAAACCATAGCTCATTCCGATGCTAAGCAGACTTCTGTCTGTATAGCGGCATTCAAAAGCAGCATTGGCAATTTTTCTTTCCAGAATATAGCGATAAAGAGATTTGTTCATCTGGCATTGGAATAATTCACGAATATACGGTAAAGAAAAACCAGTCTCATAGACTAATTCATCATAGTCAATTTTTCTTTTAATACGCGTTTCTATAAATGTAATCATTACATTTATAAATAAGAATTTATCCATAGCTCCTCTGATTTCTATGTACTTTACTTCATGAAGTAAACTTATTTTAACCTATAATCAATTTGATGTCTCGACATTTTTGAGGATTTTCTATTGATAAAGTATATGGACTTGAAGGTACTGGGGTTAACATACTATTTTATCTTTTTTTAATTCTGATTTTACTGACCATAAGAAAAGAAAGCAAAACAACAATGACAGCACTAAATAAGGTATTTGCATTACTATACCTGTGATGTTCTATTGAATAGCAGTTGAACAGGTTAATTATGGCCAGCAAAGCTCCGGCAATTGTTATGGGTACTCCAGAAAAAACATTATTAAATGCTGTCACATTGTAACGAGCCAGTCTGTATGCTCCTGCAATAGGATATATAACTGCCAGCAGGCAACCTATAACCGGAAAACTAATAAAACTGATTTTCCAAGTTATTATTATTGGTGCAATTCCAAAAGAAACTAAGTCTGACAGGGAATCTAATTCCTTGCCTAACTCACTTGTACAGTCCAGCATTCTGGCAGCCTTACCATCAAATCTGTCGGTTAATGCCGCTACCATAACCATAAGGGATGCCTGTACAAGGTCATTTCTAATTACAAACAATAAGGCAATTACGCCAAGTGATAAATTTATAAGTGTTAAAAAATTAGGCAAAGAACGCTTAATCCTGTCTCTCAAATGATCCACCCTCTACATTTTATATTAATAAGTTCTCATTAATTTCATACTTGATTATATTTAATTCTGGTTCCCTGACTCTTATTTCTTAAAATAATCCCCGCGTATTATTTTATCTGATATTTCAAGGCCCTCAACAGCATGTGCCTTATCCTTTTCATCTACGTTTCCTACCACAGTGGAATTTCTAAGTACCGCAAAGTCTTTGTTCGTTTTCAGAAGATTTCTGCCCATTGCGGTACTAATATAACTACTTTCATCAATCCCCATTAAGTAAGCCAATGTAGGCATTGTGTCAACCTGTCCGCCGTTAACATTTATCTCTTTCCCTTTCAGGTTTTTATTGTAAATAATTAATGGAATACGCTTGCCGTTGTCTTTCCACCAGCTCTCCTGCTCAGACAGCATACCTATGTCTTTTGGAAAATACTTATGAATTCCCTCGTGGTCGCCATATATGGCTACTACAGTATTATCAAGTATTCCGTCTTTTTGCAGCTTGTCCAGAAGACGTCCCAACTGCTTGTCGGTATAGTGAATACATTGTAGATATCCTCCCAGTTTGGATTTGTCAAGCTCTTCCGAAAGTTTTAATTCTCTGTATTTGTCAGCAAGTTCAAAAGGTGTATGGCTGGACAGTGTAACCAAAAATGTATAAAACGGCTGTTTTTCCTTCACTATTATAGGTTCAATCTGGTCAAAGTATGTTCCGTCGCTAATACCCATATTAATTCTCTCAGTAGTTTTATAATAGGATGAATCATAGCACTTATTAAAGCCCATGGATTTCAGCGCCGGCATCCAGTTCCAGAAAGCACCGTTATCAGGATGGATTGCCGTAGTGAAGTACCCATTTTTCTTCAGCATTTTGGGGAATGAATTGTAATGGGTAAAAGGATTGCTGAAAAATGTGGTTCCCAACTGAATGGGGTATACCGATGCATTTGTCATTAAATCAGCATCTGAGCTGTTGCCTCCTCCTACCTGTTCATGTATATTTGTAAAAAACATGCTGTTTTTTACCAGCTTATTCAACTCAGGAGTAATTTCCTGACCGTTGATTTTTTGATTAATAACAAATTTTTCAAGAGATTCTACCTGAATAACAAGAAGGTTTTTTCCTTTAAACATGCCCTTATACTCATTATCGGGAAGGTTTTCTTTTTTATCTTGATACCACTTTGCAATCCTATTTCTCTCAGCAGTATTAAGCTTTATATTTCGTTTTTCCGAAAAATACAATACTGAACTATAGACCTCATAACCTAATGGCGATATATTGTCTATTGTATTTGTAGCATCAAATCTGTAAAATACCCAATTCATAGGAATAGGTTTAGCTGATATGCTATTTACTGCCGGAGCTATACAGTAAATACTAGTCAGTGATAAAATCAGCATTCCCATTGAAAAAACTATATTTCTGGGAATATTTCTGTAATAATTTCGTTTAATTACGCCCAAAGCAATAAGTACCGGAATATCTATAATAAATATTAAATCCTTCCAGCTCACTAATGCAAAAAACCCACTCAGTGAATCGGACATGTTTCCTCCAGCCTGAAGTGTATGTAGTGTAGGAAGAGTATTAAATCCACGTACATACCACAGGTCAATCAAGAATAACGCGGAAAACAGAAAATTGACAAATATAGATACATAAAAACGTGTTCGGTTTTTAAACAAGAAGAGCAGCCATGTCACCAACAGTGTAAAACCCAAATAGTAAACTGCACGGAAATGGTAAGTAGTGAGAATCATTTTTACAGCACTTTTTAATGATGAACTGTAATGGTCCTTATTAATTATAAATCCCACAAGAATTATGTTCTTGCCCAATAGCGCAAGTATTACATAAAATGGGATAATATCTTTAGGTAATAGATTTCTAAACAGAAGCCCAGTTAGTTTATTGCTTGGTTTTTCCATAGTGATTACTCCATTTGCATTATTTAATTTATTTACAAAGCTCATTTTAACCCTTATTTGCTCAGTTGTAAATGAAAATTATTAAAACAGCAAACGCTTATACTGCAAGGCTTTCGGACGTTTTACCCCTCTTTTTTAATAAAGATTACAAATACGTAACCTCTTCGGTAAAATTGTAAATAATAAGCAGACCAGTGTCTCTTGTTCCATTCCGACATACGCTTTCTAGGTTGTTTCAGCCTTTGAATCAGCTCTAAATAACAGTAAAACATTATCCGTCTTTCCTTTTAGAAGGTTCATTATTTCACAAAAAACACAGCAACAATTGAAATAACTGTAAAGTTTTCCATATCAAGGTCGATACTTTATATTGTGGGTACAGATGAAAATCATGCTAAAGGAGAAGATCTATGTCTAAAAAAAATTTAAAAAGAATTTTGGTTCCATTTCTATGTTTGACTATGTTGTTTGCAGCATCAATTAATACATATGCAGCAATATCATCAACATTTTATACGTATTTTGTAGGAGGCTCTTCTAAATATAACGATTATAAAAAGGTAATAAATAGTAAAAGTGCAGGTTTCTATAATAACGTAACTACTACCACAGCTTCAATGGACACATTGGCAGGAAATGTTAATACAGCCAAAAGCTTTGCAGCCCCTAATGATATGCTTGGTGCTGACAGCAGCTGCAGCTACACTATACAAGGCCTGTGCTATAACACTATAAGTTCTGTAACATATACTTTAATCAGCGCTTATTCTAACACAGGTAATGCATCTTGTATTTTTATGTCATCTGATAATACTAACTGGACTAAAATTATAGTTGGCAGCGACAAATCTCATTTTGGTGGAATTGCTTCCACAGGCAGCTATACCTTCATAGCGGGAACAAATAAACTATTGCGTATTACTGATTCGGCATTAAAGACATGTTACGATAAAGCTACAAGTTATAATAATGGTAACATTAAAGCAGTAAGTACTCTTGCCGCAACAAATGCCAAAACCATAACTCTTAGTGGTATAACAGCCAGTTTTCTAACGTATGACACCGGGAACGACTTATTATGGATTGGTGAATTTGCAGACCCTGCGGATGGTACAAAAACACCATATATATATGCATTTACACCATCCAAAGCTGAAAGCGCATCAGCTTTAAGCAGCAGTGGCAGTACTTATAAATCATCAATTCCTTGGTATTCACAGGGTGCAGCAATACGTGGAGGTAAGCTCACTATTACCAGGTCAAATGTCAGAACCCCTGATAGTATAAATTTTGTATCGGAATTGTATTGTTATGAAAATTTCAAACCGGGTAACAGTTACTTTGGTGTCTCTCCATCAAGGAGCTATATGTTACCGACAATGGCAGAAGGGATTTATCTTAGTGATTCAAACGCATACATAGTATTTGAATCTAATTCATCGGAGTACTATAAACCCAAAACTGCTGGTGATTTTATTATTCGCTGTACTGAAGTTATAGCTGTACCGGTAAGTAATATTTAAAAGAAAATTTATTAATTATTAAAGAAATATCTGTATCCTAATAAATGAAGGCTAAGAAAAAAGTGTTTCAATTAAGGTTGAAGCACTTTTTTCACAATTTCAGCTATAATTTAATAAAGAGAGAAAGTCATGAGCCTCTTTTAGTATTTGCTTTGAGTTATCAAAACTCAATAATTCCTTCATTTTGCTGTACTTTAACCACCTGTACTCTTGAATTTCATCTGCCTGTATACTTACATTCTTTTCTGAAGATGTCCCAATAAAATATATAACTTCCTTGGAAATACCGTCATCCAACATGTATTGTGTCTTTGCTCTAAATCCGCGAAGCAAATCAACACTTAATCCTGTTTCTTCAAAAACTTCCCTCTTAGCTGTTTGTTCCTCGCTCTCATGATTTTCCATATGGCCTTTTGGAAAACCCCAATGACCATTAGCTTTACTTTTTACTGCTAAGAATTCAATATTTTCAATCTGTATCCTGTAAACTATTACACCACACGACTTTTCAATAAACATTTTCTTTTAACCTCAAAAGTTATAAATATACTGTCCTCCTATAATCTCAATATTATAGAAATTTACTTGTTACCATATGAAAGGAATCAACCGATATTTCACATCCTGCGTATACGTTTTATATCCGTCTAAGCCTCTTTTCAACATAGTATCTTCTAAATATGTTCGAATAATGATTATACTTGCTATAGCCGATGCTGTAATTGTCACAGATATAGCTGGAAATATCAAAGATATGGCAACACACCAAATTAGTACTGCTGAATATGTAGGGTGTCTTATTATCGAATATGGTCCATCCTTACAGACTTTCTGTCTTCTATCGGTTTGTAATCTTGCAGTTGATTCTAAATAAGTGTTAACAATCATAGCCTTTAAAGTAATAGCTGTCGAAAAAATTAGAAGAAATATTCCTATACAAAATAAATAATCTACCGACCCCCCTGATTTATACCCTATCCCCGCAATAAAATATATAACGAAGTACGCAAGCATCCAGTAAATAGTTAGTAACACCTTATCCCAAAATGGAGAATTTGTATTAATTTTTCCTCTTTCCCGAATTGTCTCAGAATTTGCTTTATACATTATAATTCCAGAGATAATCGCTATCAAAATGTACAATCCAAAATAAACAATATCTCTGACACTAAGCATCCACGACGCTCCTAATAGAAACAGAAAGAAACCTATTACTCTCTGTGCCACCAGCCTAACAATATAGATAACTGCTCGTTTATCCACTAAAATATCACCTCCAAGGTAAAAGCATATATTTACAATAGTTTCGCATTTATCTTATTCCATAATCCAATAATCAAAAGTATAATCAGGTATCACATAATCAAACGGCATATAAAAATATCCTTTATCACCCCATTTATCTCCCCATGAATTTCTCACTAAAAGATAACCTTGTTGATGCTTGTTTCTGCCGGGCATACCATGGTTCTTACCTATATCCTTATAACCAACTATTAAAACAGCATGAGCTCCCAGCTTTTTTTCGTTCTTGCGCGGCATTGGCATAATCCCTGTTTTAGTTACTGCCTCCGATTCAAAACTTTCATATACATTCATTCCTAATAATACCGGTTGCTGCCTGAAAGCCAAGTTTTGCTTGATTTCGTCTAAGGAACTTAATGATTTATATGCAATAATCCTGTATTGTTGTGCATTTATTTTTGCAAGTTTTGAAGGTGGCAACTTATAATTTTCCGGATTATATGGCATATATTTTTCTTCACAAACGCCTTTCTTATAGATTGATTTGCATGTATCTCTAAGACTTGCCCCATCATCCTTATTGGTTTTTCCTTCTAATTTTCTTTCTTCATAATATAAAAACATTCTTGATAACTGAATTTGATTATCTTGCAACAGCATAGCTCTACAAGTGCATCCGGCATTTGCAGTACACGATCCTAAGTTCCCTTGGTTATATACAGGTGGACATTTCCCTCTTAAGTCTACTAATTTAGGCAGTATTATTTCAGGATGTGGTGATACTGATCTGGAAAAAAGTAAATCTCTATTATCAATTCTATCTTTATTATAAGAATATTTGTAATTCATATATATAATGCCTCCACAAATGATGAATTTATTAATATAATATGAGTTTACATAACTTAATGTTAATTTGGCCCTGATTTTTTACATAGGAAAAATTTATTTTTAAAGTCTTAATCTATACTCTACTATTCATTTTTCAAAATCTTGAGAACTGTCTAGACAGGATATACGCTAATTTTGAACAACATCAGGCCCCCGATATCGCTCATATATGTTTGGGTCAGCAAATTTCCCATTAAAAAGAATAGAATAGGTTGGACAATTATTATAGCAACGCATACAAGCAGTGCAAGTTGGTAAAAACCTGAAGCTATCATCTTTATACTCGATGCTTTTTGTGGGGCACTTATCAACACATAACATACATCTCTCACAAGAATTCTTCTCAACACAAAAGACTTTATAGTTGTCTGCAATTGCCTTTTTGGATATTTTCCTTATCAGAATGTTTGGTATTAAATAAAGACCTCTACCGGTTATATAAGGTTTACCTGCAAAAAGCATACCTGCTGCTTTTTGTAATTCTTCTACTGCTAATAGCTTTCTTTTATTTAGTTTTTCTTGTGTAATTTTTTTTACTTTCAAGTTTGGAGTAGAAATATTGTTGCAGATTTGTATATTTACATAGGAAATCAACCTGAATCCCGTATTTTTTAGAAGCTTCCCTGCACAAAAAGGACCAAAGCCATTTATATAAGCAAAAGTATTGATAATATACACCGGTTTTGCCCACTCTGCTTCATCTGCCAACGCTTTTATTACATTGCTAATAAATACCCTCATAACCGGAGGTATGTTACCACCATATATGGGATTTGCAAAACCGATAAAATCTGAGTTTCGGACTATTTCTACAAGAAAAGAGGGCTTCCGGGCATCAACTCCGTCTATTGAAATTGAGTCTACATCATGCCCGCCTTCAGCAATTATACGCTCAAACTCTCTGACGGCCCATTCTGTATTACCGGTACCGCTGAAATAAAATGTTGAAAGCTTCATTAAAATCACTCCAAATTTGTATATGATTACTATTCAGTATACAACATATTAATAATAGTTTTTATTTGGATCTTCAGTGATACCTGCGTAGTCCTCTAAAATAGTCATTACTTCTTTCAAATTCTTTTTATGTGAGATTTCCATATCCATCTGTTGTCTACATTCAAAAGCAGTTCTGGCATTTTTTACAGCATTATAATCACAGGGCCTTACATCATCAGTTTCACGTTCCATTTCCAAGCCATTTTGTTTTTTTACTTTATCTGCAGGAATCCTTTTTAACAGTATCATCTGTCCTTTTTCATCAACTATGTAGGTACAGTAATAATTACCTTCTCTTACTGACAGAATTTGTTTCTTTTTTTGCTTCACCCGGGTATTTTCATTATTATTCTTATCATCCAGTGCTGCAGTAGAAGTATATGTTTTTCCAGCTCCCACACTATTGATAAATAAACTCATTGTATACCTCCTCGTATCACTTTAGAGCTAAACCATCAGGTTTTTGAAATCAGAATAGTTTGTTAACCCAAAAAAGCACCTTGCAATGAAGTACTTCTTTGGATTACTAATATCTTCTAATTCTTAAATTCGTATATCAACAGCTCTTCCTTGGGGTGGAACTGTTTCCTTTCCATTCTTTATGACTTTTTCAGAACTTTTGACGTCATTCGAAGATATAATACCTCTGTTCTCATCTTGAATAGATTCTGCATCGCCTGTAATAATCGACACTGGATTTTCTTTATCTTTACTATCTTCTTTAATATCATTTTTCGTTTCTTGTTTTCCTGTTTTTTCTCCGTCCTTAGCCGCTTTTCTTAAATCACTATTTATTTTTTCCGATTTTTTATGTATGTCACCTTCAAGTTTTTCAATCTTCTTTGCAATACCTTGACCTGCTTCAGGACTCTTATCACTATGAGATGCAATTCTTAGCTGATTTTTCAGATCAGTTCTTACTTTTCCCATAGTTTTTAAATCTGAATACCCAGTCACTGCAGAAATCATATTTTTTGAGTTTATACTTACATCAGATTTTTCATATTGGGCTTTATTATCTTCATTATAATTATTATTTTTTGAATCCACTTTTCCATAATCCGGCTTGATTTTTTCCATCCGCTTTTGCCTAATCTGTGATTCTATATCAGTAATTTGCTCCGTTAATTCCTTGACTTTTTCCTGTTTCATTTTAGGATCCATTTTACTCTCATTGACTTTTTGAATTTGCTCCTGCAATTGCATCTTTTGTTTCTCCAATAGTTTTATGCTATTATCAAAACCCATAGGTGCATAAGTAATATTTGAACTGGTAGATACTGCTGAAACACTCATAATAAGTTCCTCCGAAAATACTAATTATATTTACACTATTTATATCGTAATTTTCCAGAAATGTTTTATAGTATTTCACAATGTTCACATGTAAACATTGTGAAATAGAAAACAACAGAAGATATAAAAGGTTTATATATCTTCACCTAATAATACCTTAAATATTTTATATCCATCAGTCTGCATGAATATACATAGATTTGAAATAACAGAAAGTATTTCTATAAAAATATATAAGAATAATATATTATCTAAGGATGGAAATGCGCGATATAAAATTAGTGAAATTCCTATCAAACCAATATCTGACAATATCCCTGCAATATAGACTAGTATTTTTCTCTTATTATTTATATATTCCATTCCATATAGAGAAGTATACATGGTTGGTATAAAATGGTTAAATTTTAAGCCTATTTCAATTACATAAACATTATTAATAGCAGCTACTATTCCATGAGAAATTTCATGTAATAAAGTTGATATTAATGCAAATATTAAAGCACATATTATATTTATAAAATTAAAAGAAAAAACCACACTATTAAAGTTAAACTTAACCAATGAAATTCCTATAAATAATAATGGTATAGGCAGAAAAAGAATAATATAGTAAAGTATCTTTATAAATAATTTTTTAGACTTAAATACTTCTATCCCATCAATTAATTTCCAGTTACGAAATCTTTTTTTTATGCTTTTTTCATTAATGAGTCCTACTTCACTGAAGGTATTAATCAGATGAATAATATAGTCTTTACTAAAATTACTGTCATAGATATCATCAATTGTATTAGCTTTGTTTAATAAATTCAGTATCTCAAATTCTTTATGTCCAATTTTATAAGTATTTCTATTATTACGATTATATACTACAACAACTTCTTCATCCTGTTTAATAACAGTTATATCGTTTTTCATATATGATTTCATATTATACCCTTTTCATTACCATTTAAGTGTAAAATAAATTACGATTTCTAGGTATATTAATAGGTAACATATCAAATAATATGTTACCTATTTACATAACTATTTTAATTCAACAATAGTTATAGGAATGCAGCGCCTCCTGCTGCAAATGTCACAGTAGATCCACCCAGAGCTGCCCCTAAGCTGTTTACGTCTTCTGATTTTACTTTCTCTACATGATCTTCATGTATTTTCTGAAGCTCGTCATCAGTTAATAGACCTTCAACTAGAGTATTCATAATTTTATCCTCCTTTCTGTTATTAGATTATATAATTTCTTTTCACGAAACACTTTATAAAAAATATGTGAAAAGAAAGAATATTGAAAATTAGCTAATCAATCACATTCTTCGAAGGATTTTCGTCATAAGTTACTTTATCTGAATTAAATTCAATTAATTTTGCTATATCCTCCTGATTTATCGGATTCTTCTTCTGAGCACAGATGTATTGATGAAATGCATGTTCAAATCTCTTATAGTTTTCATTTTCCTTTAGATTTTCTAACTGAGCACTGGATGGATACTGTTTTATAATTACTGATGCCGGATCCTCAAATAAAGAATCTAATCGAAGAATGTATTCTTTATCAAACATTGATTCTAGGTATTGTAATGAATTTTTATGATCTTTTAATTCACACATTGCACTGAGGTAGTATTTTATTGAGGTAATCCACTCCAATACATTTGCATCTATTTTTCTCATTGTGATTCTATTTTCAATATAAGTAATCTCTCTTAATGCATTTAAATAGTCTTTATTTACTATATAGCACATTGCTGTCAGGTATGGACATCCTTCTCCTAATTCTTCAAAAGGAATTTTAACATCTTCCAAAAAACTATAAAAATTGCTTACTATATTCTCTAATTGTGCATTGGAGAAATAGTCCATTGTTCCAATAATATATTTTGTATTATCAAGTGTAATTTTATCTGCATTATAAAGTAAGCCTGAAACTAAATGTTTAGTATTATAAACCCTGAATAATGTATCACTTGTATTTCTCATCTCTGACATTCCGGGTATTATAATATGAAATGAAGGGAAATTAAAATGTGATACATTCCGAACCAAAACATCATAACCATCATTAATAAATTCATTAATCCAACTGTTTGCAATTTCCGCATTTGTCATAGTTGAAACATCTTTTACAGGAGCAAATTCAAATGAAGGGGTTCTTCCGAATAGTTGATATGGAAATTGTCCAACACCTATTTTGTAACTGTTACATATATTAGTTTCATCCTCTACATTAGTATTAAAGAAATCTATAACACTACGATTTACATATTCAAAAATATCCTGTCCCTGCGTGGCTTCGGTAAAAGCCCGTTCCATAGCAATTCCATAGTCAGGATGACATCCTAACTTAATTCCATATTTACCTGTATTTTTTTCAATGATTATTAGCGCTGCCACAGGATATTTGCCGCCAAACGAACAATCTTTCAACATTACTTTATAACTTGAGTTTTCTTTCAACAACAAAAACATTTCATAAATGTACGGAAATTGCTTAATATACTCTTCGGGTATATCTGGTAATGCCGGTTTTTCTGTAAATAGACGTTTTTGTATATAGCGTTCTATTATTTCAGATAATCCTTGAACAATTGCTTCCTCTGATGTATTACCGGCACACATTCCGTTACTTCCATAATTTAACACATAACTGTTTATTGGTAGAAATTCAACTTTACCATCTTTAAAATTATAAAAAGGTAATGAATAATAGGTATCTTCATTATTTAATAAATGCTCTAATACATGAACACTTTTGAAGTTTTGCACTTTCTCCTGAAAAGAAGCATTTCCCATATTGCGGTTTTCAAAATACAGTCGCATGAAGCTATTATTATTAGCTATCAATTCTTCTGCAGTTAAGCATTTTCCATCTAAAGCCCCCCCATGCTCATCCACTTTATCTGATACAATAACATTTGTACCGAGCATATTATTTTGAAAGCGCTCAAAAAACTCAGCGTACCCGCTTGCAAGTGCAAAATCCTTCGATATGCCCTTACCATTTGTTCCTATACCTGTTCCCTTAATCTCAATTCTAACTGTATATGTATTTAAACTGCTTTTTTGGAGCCAGGTTTCATCAACCTCTATTTCACATGCCTTAAGTATTCCCTTTAACTTATTAACTGTTTCAATTGGAGATATTTCTTTAAAATGCATTTTCTGTTGTAAACTAATCAATCTTCATTTTGTATGCTAATGCATACTCTCCTTTCCATAATAACTATCTGCCAGTCTTTTTTGTTTTCTTAGTTTTGATTGTAATCTAAAAGAGTTGGGGCTGAATGGAGGATACATGTGTAAATATTTTATCCATGAAGAAAGAATTCAGCATCGGATCACATAGGTCAATATCGAAATGTAGAGGTGATTTTGTGTATCAGAATGAAATACTTAATTCCATTGTATCTCCATAGATACAGAGAGAACAGTCTTCGTAAATTGATTTAAAAAAAGTTAGGTTTTGTTATAAATATTCAGTTATCAAATAAAAACACATTGCATTTCTTACCATTAACTTCCTATCCATACATTTACATATTATGCTACTGTCTGGCATTTGTCAATGAATTATTTCAATTTAAGCCAAAATCAGCATATTTTTTACATTTTATTTATTTTCTTTTACAAATAATAGTACTGCAGAACTTAATTACTAAATCGTAAGCTCTTAATATTGGGAAGAGCATCTTCTTTATTGTTCATGAAGAAAATAAACAATAAAAAAACGAGCCTATTTTAAATAACCCAAAATAAGTTCGTTCTTTTTGGTGTCTGTACTTTTTCCTATCTGCCTTCCGTAAAATATTTTTTCTTTCTTTTATAATAAATGCTACATCCGATTAGCATCGACAGCCAGAAATATTGTTTGAAGCCACAACCGAGAAAATAATTAATGTCTCTTAAGTGTTAAAACACAAACGAAACATTCGAAATTGTTATACTATCTGAGGAAGCGTTAGTAACGCCAACAAAATAATAATTTGTTTTGTCAGCGGTATAAGTTAAAGTAGCGCTGGATGCTTTCTTTGTCCCAGTCTTCCAAGTATTGGGGTATGTTGTGTCTGAAGTAGTGTTTTGATAAAAGTCATATTCGATGGTAGCACTTCTGTTTAAAGAATAAGAAAACGACATGGATGTGTCTTTTGTAACGTAAAAACCCTTAGGCCCTGACTGCATAAAGGCTGTGTACCAACCATTGTCCAGCGTAATGGAACCTCCCCAAGAATATCTTGCACCTATTGCCGGAATTATTCCTTCTTTAACGATTTCACCTTTTTCATTATAAACAGTATAATAAATATCGTGTACACTCGCATTAGTTGCAGCGCTCACAGCACTCACAGAAAAAGATAACCCCATTACCATTACCATAATCATAGAAAGAACACTTGTAAAAAATTTTTTTGACCTATTCATGTTATACCTCCAGTTAAAGACTTAATTTATAATGTTGATAATACCTACTTTTAATGCTGAATAATCGGATGCAGCACCAATAACAAAAATATAATAATTCCCCTCTTCTTTAATTACTAACTGATATTTACCAATTACTCCATTACCACTGATGTAGCTATAGGTGGATCGCTCGTCCAAATTTCAAATTCTGTATCTGGTAGTCTCTTTATAATAGTGATAGCAGCTCCTTATTAGACAAGTTTATTTGTTAATATTTTACATATATGTTATTTATATGTCAATAGCAAAAAAAGTTTATTTATATTGCGTCCAAAGATGGACACGAAAAAACCGCAGTTCATTTACTGAATATGCGGTAATAGAGTATTCCTATATATATAATATAAATTAAACTATAACTTTTCCTGTAATTCTTTTTTAGATTTAACCCAAACCAATTTATGCTTATGCAAGAGCAACATCTCCTCATACTTTCTTCTATTTTTCTCGAAATCATCAGTCCATTTAAACATTAATCTAAGCATTTCAAATGTAGGCTTATAATTGCACTTTTCTATACCAATTATTTGTTTGATAAATCTTGTGATAATTCTAAGTTTTCTTATACTTAGAGAAGTATCCAAAAATATAATGGTTTCTGCCATATCAAACAAGCATTTTTGACTTTCTCTGTATGTACCCTCAATAATCCAATCACCTTTTTTATCAATGTCTAAAATAATATTTGTTTGTTCTGTTTCTGTACGTTTATATCGTTGTTCTCCTGGAAATCCCCATGCGATGCAATCACCTTCATAAAATTTCATGTTGTATCTCAAAGATAATTCTCTTGCAAGAGTTGTCTTTCCACTTGCAACTATCCCAAAAATCAGAACTTTCAAAGCAATACCCGTCCTTTTGATATACTTTCTAATAGAAGACTAAATATTCTTAATCCGAAGCAAATCTTTACAAATTATTCAATATGCTCCAACGTTTAAATATCAAGTTTCTAACATTATCACACTACTGCGCTGTTAATATTTTAGTCAAGTAATGATGTTCCATATGAATTGTCAATTGCGCACAACCATTTTCCATCAATATTTCTATAAATATAAGTTGCTCTTCGGTTCATACTAAATTCCGATTCGCTTTTATTGTCCGCTTCCAGTAGAGTTTGAGACATAACCAAAACCGTATCGCCAGCCTCAATCATAAGCATTTTACCTTGTGTAGGTATTATACTATTTTTAAAGTACCCGGCAATTTTTATAAAAGCTTTCTTAATAGCTTCTTTGCCCTGAACTTCCAGACCGGGTTTGATAACAAGAACTGCATCCTCAGTGTAAAAATTCATTAAATCATCAAACCGTTCCTCTCTTATTGCCTTGTCGGCAGCGTCTATCAATTCTTTTATTAAGTCATTCATTAATTTATAGTCCTTTCTTATAAGTTATCTACAGTTCAATGTTGTCCGGCAAATTCCTGTTTATCAATTCCGATTTCGAAATAATTCGTTATAAACGATATTATATTATATATGTTTTTACGTCAAGCTATTTGATACCAATTTTGTATGCCTTTTAAGGCAACCTGCTTCCAATCAAAAGGAGATTAAAATAAAAATAGAGAACTATCATTTTTCACACGCATGAGTAAGTGGAATAAGTAGTTAGCGCACAAAAAAAGGGCTATCTCAAATCATTGATATGATTCTTAGACAGCCCCTTTTTGTTATAGATTTTAATTAATTACTACTTATTATATATTTTGTAGATAAGAACCGCTGCTTCAGCTCTTGTTGCATTGCTCTTAGCATTGATATTGCCGTTTGCACCGCTTATCAAACCGGATTTTACAAAGTTTGCAACACTATCGACAGCGTAGCTTGATATGTCGGAATTATCAGAGAATTTTTCCAAATCCATTGATGATCCGTTTTTAGCCATTTCTTTAGCAATCGTTAACGCTTTATCAGCAAGAACTATCATATCCTGTCTTGAAATTAGTTGGTCAGGATTAAACTTATTGTCGCCTGTTCCATTTGTAATTCCAAGCATTTTAGCTGTAGCTATCGCATTGAAATAATAATTTTCTGGTTTAACATCATCGAAAGCAACTGTTGCACTAGATTTGAGTCCTAAAGCCTTCATAAGAAGAGTCAAATATTCTGCCCTTGTAATGGAATTCTGAGGAGAGAATGTTGTTTCAGACGTTCCTCCTATTATTCCTTTTGAAGCAAGTACTTCTATTTTGTCCTCTGCCCATTTAGTCTTAAACGTATCCTCAAATTTCTTTTCAACATATGTTACAGCGTACGTTCCTGACTCAGTTGCTTCAAATACTACCTTACCACTACCTGCATCATATTTTCCGCTTGTTACAGGTGTTGCCTTACCATTACTGTCTATAGACCAAACTACAATATGTTCAGCATTTGCTAATTCATCTGCAGTAGGCTTGTAGTCAATTGACACTGTAACCGGTGATAAAGGATTGCTGATTGACAAACTGTTTCCGCCTGCCTTTAGATCAACATCAATTACAGGTCTGTTTTCTATCTGATTCTTATCAGATGCTGAAAGGCTGATATTAACTGTTTTCTGCTGTATAGCCTGATCTTTCAGTGCGTCCGCAGGTATTACAGCTGTTCCTACAGGAGTCACAATTTCAATATTCTTTTTACTGTCTGCAGACTGAAGTGAGCTTACAGGCAATGTCTGAACATATTCCTTTGCACCCTGTGCAGCTGTTACTACTACTTTAGCTGTAGAAGAAGTAGCGAATGCCTTATCAAGTGCATCCTTAGGAACTTCTACGCTTGCCACGCCTTTTTCAACCTTTGGCTGTGCTGTGACCACTCCGTCTTTAACTACAACATTGCCAGTTGTCGTAGGTGTTGGTGTAGTAGTATTACCACCAGCTGGAGGTGTTGTCTTCTTTACAAGTGTAACCACACCCCATTTTGAACCGTTAGTATAGGATTGTCCCGACTCGTCGTTCCACATTATTACGTCTTGACGGTTATTGTTTGCTCCCGCGTCATTGATCTGCAAATCAAATCCAATTTTTTGATCAGCCTTAGGAGTCACAATCTTAAATGGAATCTTTGTTTCAATGTAATAACCACCATCCACTACTTTGGCAAAAGACTCAACACCGGTCTTATATTTGTCTGGACTAATACTTTGTACATTTTTATAGTTTATACGGTATTGTCCCATACCATCGCCGTATTTAGTTGCTTTACTGTTGGTCTCATCCACAAAGATCTCTATTGAATCCTGCTCCCACACGTTGCTGCTGCCTGTGTTGAGCACAGGGTCTTTTACACGTGCCAGCACATACAGGTTCTTATCATCCCACAACACTTTAGTAGTACCACTAGTAGGACCATCCTTCATTGTCAGATGCTTCATGTTCGGCATCGTGTCTGTCATAGCCCAGAGTGGGTCGAGGTTGTCTCCACCGAGTGTAGGGGTACCGTATTGGGCGGTTCCAATGCCGCTAGGCTTCACAGTAAGCGCTTTGAACGCGTCACGCAAAGCGACATATGAATTATCCGCTGCTTCTTGCCCAATCTTAGTATTCGAGGAAGCAGTTTGTGCTGCACTTAAGGCACTTGCAAAAGCGTTCCATGAATCAGTTGTATAAATCTCTTGGTCCTGGTTACTGACGTTCTTAATCAAGGCGTTCAGCAGAGTTTTATCGACAGTCGGTACAACTGCGTTTGCAACTCCACCATTGCCAGCTTTGTACTTAGTAAAATATGCTTCTACTTTCGCAATTTCGTCAGCTGTCAGCACCCTGTCATAGATGAGAACCTGCGCCACCCCACCAAGGAAACGGTAAGGGGTTTTAGCAGCCATCGAGTAACCTATGCCAAGATCGGATCTGTTTCCGGCAAGTGCCGTAGCATTGGTTCCTCCGCCGATACGGTTACTATTAACATAAACGTCTCTATTGGAACCGTCTAGCTGTGCCCGGACGCTGGTTAGACCACTGATAGTTGCTGAAATACTTTGTCCACCGCCCTGTATGTCTCCATTAGCATTACCAAAGCGAAGGTTAACTCTGTTTGTTCCTACACCCAGATTGATACCGCTCCAACCATCGTTGCCAGCCCAACTTCCGTCGGTCTCGTTCAAGCCGAAGTAAACAACGCCATTTTGGTCGCTGGAGCTGTTGGCTGTGTTTGTTGGGCTAAGCAGCGTGAATATCGTCATCTGCGTCTTGCCGTTATAATTCTTAAAGTCTGCAAATTTTAGCGGCCTTGACGTCGCTGCAAAATCTACATAGTCGTATACATCTTTCTTTAGCGTAGGGTTACCGCTTGGTTGTCCAAGGCCATCACCGTCGCTACTGGTGACATCTGCCGGTACAAGCTTGGCATTGACGCCTCCCATATTTGTCCATCCAGTTACGTTGCCGCTGCTATCCGTTTGCACTCCCTCATCGGCTTTTAACCATAAGTCAAGTCCATTTTTAGGAATATCTGCAGGCGTCATGTCTCGCACTGTAACAGCAGCGTGAGACTGGCTGAGTACTTTGCCGTCCTTTGACCGTACAAAAATAACGTATGGGCCTGCTGTCTTAGGCGCAATCATACCGAGCTTGTCGCCAGTTGTCTTTGTTTCTTTATCGCTTTCAATAAAATTTCCGTCGCTCGAAGAGGAAAGCCATATCTCTTTCGTCGCATCGTTCAAATCGTATGCAAACCTGACTGTCCCTCCGGGGGCCACTGAAATATTAGCCTGGAGTAGCTTATTTGCTTCCGATACTGTTGTAGTAAATTTAATGGTTTTGAAATTCGGCTGTGTCTGAGTGCCGAGTACCAAGGTCCAGCTTCCTTCGGTGGAGATTTCGTACCCGTCTGCAACAGACTTGCCGTCGAGCGTATAGGTATAGCCTTCACCTAATGTAAGTTTAAGAGGACGTACCGCTGAAACTTCATAAGTTTTACCGTCTTCCACATTAACGGCTGATGCGCTCGTATCGACATACACCGTATACTTGGAGGTAGCAATTGGTGTGACACCGTCTCCATAAACGATATATAATTTGTATTCTCCTGCTACAGATGGAGCGTCGATTGTCTTTGCGTTTCCGGCAGCTTTTGTCATATTAGTGCCTTCAGTGAAGACAGTTGTGCCAGCCGGTGCGAGCCAAACAGTGTCTTCAGCTTTAAGCAGACCTCTGCGGTTTAGTGTTTCACCTTTACCCATGACAACATTAGAAGCCAACTCATACTCGGTATCGTCAATAAGGCTCTTTGGAATCATATGAGTGTATTCATCGGTAAGACCAGAATCCAAAACGATTTTGTTGCCGGCAACCGGCCAAATGCGGTCTACGCTTTTGTAATTATTAGCAGTAATTCTAGGACCGCCATTCTGGTCGTTATCCCCATCCACATAACCTCCGATAGCAGTCATATCGCTTTTACGCTTCCAGTTGTTAAACTCAAAAAGACGACTCCGTCCAGGAGCATAGGAGAGCTTCGACTGTACAACGTTGTAATTCATCTTTATGAACGTACTACCTTCGTCGGGATGGAACCCGTTTGTCCAATTGTTGGAACTCTGTGGTCTGTTTGTGCGATTTGGGTCAAGGAAGTTGTAGTTCATCTCAGTGTAATTTATCCAGTTATCAGGATACCAGTTACTTTTAGGATCTGTAACGGGGCTGCTTGTCAAATTATTGACTGTGTCCCACGTTCCCCCATCCGGCAAATCACCGGGATCACCCTGACGTCCCAGTGAGTATATGGCTCCTGAGTCGTTTACTAATGTACAGCATTCCTCTACTCTGTTATAGTTTATATGGTTATTTCTTGATGTTGTTGATATTTCTGAAGACCTTGCTTTGCTATCTTCACTAGTACCCGCATAAGGACCGCCAGTCTTATTGGTACCTTGAGCAGTATAGCCGAATCCATCGTACTCGCACCAGCCCCAGCCTATGCTCATAGCACCGTAAGTGGAGTCATAAATGTAGTTATGAAGTACATTCATGTTAGTTGTGTAAAAAGAAGTAAATGAGTTGGCGCCAGGGAATCCATAGCAGTTCCTGTACAAAAAGTTATTTGTAATATTGATATTGGTCGGAACGGCCTCAGTGCCCGCCTGATATTTTTCCTTATCTATGCCAGACCAGCTCTTTATTCCTGCATCACTTGATTCATTTATATCCTTCTTATCATTTTCATAGATATGCTGCGGATGTCCGACTACAACGCCGGAGCTGAGCGTATCTACTATATAGTTGCCCGTTACTTCGCAATCCTTTACATCGTTCTCCAGATGAACGCCATTAAATCCGGTAAACCCGATCTCGCCGTTCAGTACTTTGATGTTTCTTGCTGCATTAACCATTACTGCTGCCGGCGGTATGTCATACCCACGATAGAAAGTTTCATGCCAGTTTATATAGCTTGGGAAGTAAACTTTATTTACTATACAGCCCTGAACGGATGCAAATCCTCGCGAACTTGTTGTCTCCGGATCTGTTTTGTCACTATATTTATATGTACCTGTTAGTTCATACAGTTTATAGTCAGTGTGAGCGAACGTCAGCCCGTTGAAGGTTATGTTTTTAACTCTTCCATCATCCGAGTTGGCAACAGGATTAAGCCTGTCTCCCACAGGAATTCCTCTTATGTCGACAACTGTCTCAAGTATAGGAATAACTACATCAGCTGTATTGATATCCTCACCCTCAAGCGGGATGTAGTAAAGTGTGCTTTCAGCCTGATCGAAATAGAAATCCCCACGCTTGTCCAGGAACTCGAAAGCGTTACGGATTACTTGATCATTATTTGGATTGTATTGAGTGTTATTACCCAAAGACTGTGAAATTGCTGCATATGGCATCTGGAATCGAAGCATAGTGCCGTCAGACATATTGCTGGCTGACGGTGCTTTTTCTGCAGACGCAAAGCAAACAAACGGTCTCGCCCATCTTGCACCGCCCAAACTTTCAGCTTCGATGTTTTGTGGGTTTTTCGTATTCAGTGTCAGGCCTGAGCCGGTGCCAAATACGATAGCTCCTTTGATTTCGCTACCGTTCTGCCAAGCCCAAGGGTTGTTGGTACCGTCAAAGCTGACTGTAGGTACGCCCGTGGTAGTTCTGTTTGCAGAAGTTATTGTTGGGCTTACAGTCATGTTGGCGCGCTTGTCGTTTACATAGATTGCGCGTAACTTTTCGCTTCTGTTGAGTGTAGTTTTATAAACCTTTAAGCTGCCAGCCTGAGTTAGTCCGGCAGCTTCTGTCCACACGCCTTTTGCCAGCATCTCACCGCCACTGATTACCGGCTTTGCTCCAGGAGCTGCCTCATAGCGGATAGTGCAATCATTACTTCCGGAATCATCTTTGTCAAAAACTAAGGTTTCATCGTTAGGATAAAATCCATCTGCAATTTGTACAACGATATCACCGCCGGTCTTTGGCAAAGTCCGTACTACTTCTTTTGCCTTGGCAATTGTTTTATATGGCTTTACTTCGGTTCCGTCACCTGCGGCGTCGTCACCATTCGTAGCTACATAAATAGTTGTTGCTGTGGCACTGTCGGCCATGACTGTTGCTTGAGGTAATGGAAGCATGGTTATTACCATTATTACAGTCACAATCCAACTTAAAGCTCTCTTTCTTGCTCTCATAAAAGCCTCCTTTAATTATAATAGATAGGCGATTCAGAATTTGCAATCCCCTTTATTTTAAGGCCTTTCAGCCTTAAATACTAATGATCCCACATTCTTCTTGCCAGAATTCAAAAAATTAATCCGGATATAAGACCCAGTTTCTTCAGTAACCTCTATGGATACTTCTTGACAATAATTTAGATATTTTAAAGGATAATTTTACTAATATTAATTGTATAGCTCTAATACAGAAGGATGAAGAGATTATTATTGGTTCACAAGGAAAAATATCGGTAAAATGTTGTAGTTTATTGGAAATAAATATCACATTTTATCATATTGTGCTATTTTATAACGGCGTATGAGTGTGTTAATAATAGGATTCAAAGTGGCCAATCAAAAAAATTAAGCTTATGCACACATAATAAAAGCCCCTGGTATCAGGGGTTTCAAGTCATTAATTCAAATTGGTCTTTTCGGTACAGATATAGGTGTATATGTATCTGTAGGGTACCTCATAAATCAATTTTCTATAGAGTTGTATTCAACACTATAGTTACCATTTTTGCCTGTGCTTTTACACTTTAGTTCTATAGACTCGGGCATACACGTTAAATACAATTCCAATATACTATTTTTATATAGGATAACCTTTTTTGCTGTCAGGTTATATATTTCCTCTGAATCTTTTCCTATATTACATCTCAAAAAGGGACAGAAAAAAACACCCGGTGGAGTGTTTGTATGTAAGATTTATTAAAAAAGGTAAACGTTTTTATATAAATAGTTCTTTTAGCCTTATTAAACTAATGCAAAATAAAAGTGCATACATACTACTTAATAAAAATCATCATATGTGATTTATGTTTGGACTGGCTTGTAGTTATTTATACTCACCAATCGTATTTTTTAAATCTTTTCGTAAAAAGACAAAGAATCGAGGTATCGCAAATACTTCTATTCTTTGTCTTTCGTCATCACAGCCGCTTGTCAAAATATTTTAAAGCAAACAATTCTATTGTATTTCGTAAACAGATGAAAAGCAGGATACAGGTTAAAACACGGTTAAGGGTAAATGTCATTTGGATATCGGAAAATAGTGATACCATGTTTCCGGCAAACAATAATACTATCAAAACATTATTTGAATGATTTGCCACATTATTTGCTTTATTTTGTAGTAACTGCCAACGTTCGTCATTCTTGTATTCAATGCTCTTTTTTGCTTTCCAGATATAAAGAAAAAGAGTTATACCAAGGCCAACGAGAAGAAAAAATAAAATGATGGTTTGTTCAGTCATTGTTCATGTCCTCCTTGTGTTCAAAAACTTCAGTGATTAGCACGTTAAAAACCTCCGCAATTTTGAAAGCTAATTCTAATGAAGGAGTATATTTATACTTTTCAATAGATATTATTGCTTGGCGGGAAATACCTACCATCTCAGCTAGATCAGCTTGTGTCCAGTCTCGTTCTGCTCTCAAAACCTTAATCCGATTTTGTATCAAAGTAATTCCTCCTTGCCAAAAAGTAATGTATACATTACTTTTTAAGTGTAATTGATTATTTACATTTTGTCAACATCAAAAGACTTTTACGTGCATTAATCCTTCAGTAAATAACTCGCTGTTACCACAAAAAGTGAGGGTATGAAAAAAGCACCTGGTGGGGGTGTGGACAATTTATCGTATGTGTTTGATGTTTGAATTACATCATTTTTTCCTTAATCTACACACTATTTTTATACCTTTAACGATTTTTTAAAATTTTACAAGGTTTTTCTTCTTCCTCAACTAAGTGTTTACTCCACGACCGGATTCAATCCCAAGTCTAAAAGTATTTATTAATAGCTGTTCTAAAGCTATTTTGAAAATAAACAAGATAATATCGCTTCCTTCTCTTTTTATCCATTTTGCGTCCGGATACAGGTATGAAAAAACCGGCAAGTTCAGGATACTGAATTTGCGGTATTAGAATGACAACTGATATATAAAAAATGTGTTATTCAGATAGATAATATATTTATTCAAAGTAATCTTTTATTTCATCAATTAAAAAATCTTCAACTAGTGCTACATCTTTTATATACTTACCTGATAGTAAAACATCACTACACTTTATAAATGACCAATTAATCTCTTTTCCTCTATGATCAGCATTGTTAGCATATACCACACCTTCAAATCCAGCCCAGATTATAGCTGCAGCGCATAAAGGACATGGCTCAAATGTTGAATAAAGCCAATACCCTTTAGGTAAAACATCTACTTTTAGTCGCTTACAGGCACTTCTTATAGCATTTATTTCTGCATGTGCCGTAGGATCATGGTCATCTCGAACTGTCGTTTTCCCTTTTGAAACTATATTACCTTCAGCATCTATAACCGCAGCAAAAATTGAATCCTTTGTCCATTGGTCTTTTATTAATTCTTTCATAATATCCTCGCTTGGATGTTTTATACTGGAATTAAGATTTATCTCAATCACTCCCCTTTTTATTATTTAAAAGCAATGCATTACAGGTAATAATATATCTGACATGTTTCTAAGTCAAGTTTCAACCACTACCGCACTATTCAGTTTTCAAGGAGTACTTGGTGCACAAAAATACCGCAATTTAATTGCTGAATAATGCGGTGCTGATTTATGCTATATTCAGTTGTTTGTTAAGATTTCTAGTTCATTAGCGTAAGTTAAATCATGGAATATAAAGAATGCCCGCTAACCGAAATTCATTATTTTACGAATCTACTTATTGTTTCATCGCTCCAAACTTGAACTTCAATATAACGCTCTGGTCCATATCTGCCATCAGCGTTCCATTCCTGCGGTAGGCCGTATTTATTAATTAGTTTTAGAATGTCTTTATACAAATAAAGTTGTTTCCTATATTCTTTACGATCATTTACACGAGGGCTAAACGTTGGGTGCATATCTCCATAAGTAAAAGAAAGCGTTGATAAATCAAATTCATTGATTGGAATTTTAATATAAGCAGGATTTTCGAACCAACTACATAACCATGGGCAAGCTTCTACAACCATATAATGCGGAGCTTTTCTCAATATTTTCCCGTCCTTTTCTGCAAATAATCTCCGAGCCATATCTTCATACCCCAAGCGTGTTTCTATATAACTTTCATGTCTGGCAGATGCCAGTGCATTTGGGCGTTCACGTTTTATTTTCAATAGTAATTCTTTGGCATCCTCAACTGTCAAATCAGATAAATTCTTAAAAGCACCATCGCTTTTATCATAATAATGATACAAATACATATTAGTACCCCACCTAAAATAAATAATCTGTCCTTTGTTCAAAACATATAACTACTCGCCTAATAAAAAACTATTACATCTATACTATATTTGGTATTGACTTGAGTCAAGAAAATCTTTATATAACATGTACCGCACTTTTAACTTTTCAAAGATCAATTTACTTAGTTCTAAATATGTTCAAACTGCTCTCTAAAATGGGTTGTAAAAAACCGCATTTTCATTTACTGAATATGCGGTAGTAGAATGATTTTGATATATAAATACTGTAATTTTATAAATGCAACCTAGGAATTCTTGCCTAAAAGCCTTTCAGCCTCTGCCATATTTTTGATAATTGGTACACTAAAAGGGCAGCGGCTCTCGCAGTTACCACAGCCAATGCAATCACTTCCAATGTGAGTTAAGCTTAAATAGTGAGAGTGAATGGATGGAGGTATATTGATTTGATCTAAGCGAGCAATGTCTAAGTACTTGTTTACTGTTGCAATGTCAATCCCTACTGGGCAAGGCTGACAGTGGCCGCAATAAACACAGTTTCCTTTAAAATCATTGCGCATCGTTCCAAGAATCTCAGCATAATCTTTCTCTGAATCGTCAAGTTCAAAATACCGCATAGAATTTAACACCTCACTGGATGTCCGGCAGCCAAGTAATACGCTTGCAACTGCCGGTCTTGACAATGCATAATTAACACATTGAGGCACTGTAAGCGGCATTGTAAACGGTGTGTGTTCAGGTGAAATCAATTTACCCCCACCCAGCGCTTTCATCACTGTAATTCCAATCTGTTTTTGTGTGCAAAGTTTATATAGTTCCGCTCGCTTGGGGTCAATTCCTCGAAACAGTTCCGGAGCAAAGCCATTTTGAAAATGATTAAAAATATATTCTTCAGAGGGAAGCATATCAAATGCAGGGTTTATGCTAAACATTAGCATTTCTGGAATTCCTGTATTTATTACTTTAATCGCCGTGTCCGGATTATGTGAACTAAATCCTATATGACCAATGTAGCCTTGCTTTTTCAGGTGTTCTACATATTTAATAAAATCTGTTTCAAATACATTTTTATAATCTTCATCAGAGTCAATGAAAAACATCATTCCTAAATCTATGTAGCCGCCAAATATACGCAAAATATCGTCAAAGTATCGCCGTACTGTAGGCATATCTCGGCTTATATCATACTGTTGCCTAATATCTGTAGAACCTATGTGTCCTTGTATCACAACTCTTTTACGTCTATCTCCTAAAGCTCTAGCAATGTTTTCTCGAATTTCTTTCCCAGGCATAAACACATCAAGAATATTTACACCATTTTCAAGAGCAACATTAATTGTTTCTTCAACCTGCGAGTACGGCTTACCGTCAAGATTTTCGCATCCTAGGCCGATCACGCTGACTTGTAGACCAGTTTTGCCAAGTTCTCTAAATTCCACTTAAATATCTCCTCCTTTTTTATATAATTAATGGAATATTATCTAAATGCACTTCAGTTCGCAATATGATATGATACTAATCAAAATCATGTATTTAGAAATAATACTACAGCTGGCATGTTTATATGTCAAGTTTCAATCACTACGGAAATAGTTAGTTCTCAAAGATGACTAATGTCAAGACTTAAAACACTTGTATATCTATAACACCTTTTCTTTTTGCTGCAATAAATCTAACTTTCATTTCTAATATTATTGATGTAGTATTATTTCTGTTTCCCTTATAAATATCTTCAAAATCTTCAACTTTGATAAAATTCATTCCCTTCATTCTTACTTGACTTATTTTACGAATCATTTTTTTCATCAGTACTATCACTCATCTACCACAATCTAAGTCCTAATATAGCTATTGTATATAAAGCTACTACCAGAATGCGTACAACGATTGTCATGTAATCTTTAAACGCTATAAATGTAAGTGGTAAACCATGAGTACCTCGACTGAAGGCATCTGCCATGTGATAATTACTCCTGAATAGTTTTAGTTGCAACTTTAAATACTTTTAGGAGTTTTTAAAGCAAACTTGTTGAAGTTTCAAGGAGAATTCATTATGGATGCACAAAAATCAACTCATAAGTACCGACTTTCTCAGTGGGCTCCCATTATCCATGCATGCCGCACTAGCGGAATGTCTGTAAAGGCATGGTGTCAAGAAAACAGCATTAACGAAAAACAGTTTTTTTACTGGCAACGTAGAGTTCGTGAAGAAATCAGTTCATTTTCTTCTGAATTACCGGTAGCCAAACAGAATACAGCTTTTATTCCACTTAAAGTGTTGGACAGCAAAACGTGTACCGATAAATATTTTAGTCCTGATATGGTTCTATGTATTGGCAGCTCTCGCCTTGAACTTTCAAATCAAACATCACCGGAGTTGCTTGCCAATATATTAAAGGTGCTGGGACATGTTTAATGATGCAGCCGGTTTTGATCAAATATACATTGCTTGCGGATATACCGACCTTCGCTGCGGAATTGATGGCCTTGCAGCCATTGTCCAAAATGAATTTAAGCTTAATCCATTTCAAAACACTCTATTTCTCTTTTGCGGGAGAAAAACAAATCGCATAAAGGCTATTTTGTGGGAGGGAGATGGATTTGTTCTTCTGTATAAACGTCTGGAAAGCGGACGGTTTCAATGGCCTCGTAGTGAAAAGGAAGCAAGATGTATCACATCCAAGCAATTCAGATGGCTTACTGAAGGATTATCTATTGATCAGTCAAAAGCAGTGAAGAAATCGTTTCCCAAGCATATTTTGTAGTGGATAAAAGCAGGAATTTGTGAGGATTATCCACAGATTTCAGCAATTCCCTTTTTGCACTGTTCATGGTGTTTTTTGTATAGTATGATAGTTCTATGGATAAAAAATACTGTGTAAATGAATTAACTAAATACAGCAAAGCAGACATAATCAATATGTTCATCTCCTTACAGAGTGATAAGGAAAAACAGGATACAAAGATGCAGGAACTGAATCAGAAGATGGATCTGCTTTTTGAACAGTTAAGTGTATCAAAACAACACCGGTTTGGACGTTCCTCCGAAAAAATGAAGTTTGAAGATCAAATGGAGCTCTATTTTAACGAAGCTGAAGTTTTAGCTGCTGAAAAAGTTCCTGAACCAGAGCTGGAGGAAGTATGCCCCAAAGCCTATAAACGGAAGAAACACAAAGGAAAGCGTGAAGAAGATCTAAAGAACATTCCTGTTACAATCATAGAGCATACACTATCTGAAGAGCAGCTTAGATCAACATTTGGTGAAAAATGGCGCCGTCTTCCTGATGAGGTATACAAAAGGCTGGCTCTTCACCCTGTCCAATTCGAAGTAGAAGAACATCATGTGGCGGTTTATTGCGGAAATGACAACCAAACCATCGTTAAGGCAAGTCGGCCAACCGACTTGCTTCGAAACAGTATTGTCACTCCTTCACTGGAGGCAGCCATCCTAAACTCGAAGTACATCAATGCACTTCCATTAAACAGGATTGAACAGGAATTTGCCAGAAACGATGTAATGATTTCAAGACAAGTAATGGCAAACTGGACTATCCTTTGTGGAGAGAGGTATTTATCACTTTTATATGACCGTTTGCATCAGGAACTATATAAATGCAAGGTATCACAAGCGGATGAAACCCCTGTGATTGTATCCAAAGATGGTAGAGCGACAGGATCAAAAAGTTACATGTGGGTATACCGTACAGGAAAGCTGTATAATGCTCCGCCAATTATACTTTATGATTACCAGCGAACCAGAAACAGCAGCCATCCAAAGGATTTTTTAAAGAAATACCAGGGTGTATTGGTAACGGATGGCTACCAAGTATATCATCAATTAGAAAAAGAAGAATCCGGTATAACGATAGCGGGCTGTTGGAGTCATGCCAGACGACGATATGCTGATGTGGTTAAAACCATGGACAAAGAAGCTGCAAAAAGTACACTTGCATATGCTGCATTGAGGCAAATTGCCATGATCTACAAAATCGACAATGATCTGATAGAACTTACACCGGAAGATCGGGTCGTACAACGGCAGCTACTTGTAAAGCCACAAGTGGAGGCTTTCTTCGCATGGATAAAAAACCATAAACAAGAAGTGGCATCACAGTCAGAAACGGGCAAAGGCTTTACCTATTGTATCAATCAGGAAAAATATCTAAAAACCTTCCTTACGAATGGGGATGTACCACTAGACAACAATGCAACGGAATCTGCAATTCGCGGGTTTTGTATAGGGAAAAACAACTGGCATATGATAGATACCATCGAAGGAGCAAAATCCAGCGCAATTATTTACAGTATTGCAGAAACGGCAAAGGCCAATAATCTTAAGCCATATGAGTATTTTAAATACCTACTGAAGGAAATACCCCAGCATATGGATGACAAAGACTTAACTTTTTTAGATAAACTGCTTCCATGGTCAGATCAACTGCCGGAACAATGCAGAAAGCAAACTAAGCAGTAAATTCAGCCGCCTATATGGCGGTTTTTTTGATAACTGTACTCATGGTTTACCGCTTACCTATAAATAATATGAATTCTATAATTCCGAAGAAAAAAGCTTCTATACAAAATATTAAAACTGCGCACGTAATGAGGATATGAAAAAACCGCAAATTCAATAACTGAATGTGCGGTAATAATATGATTCTCGAAATATAAAGATCATAAGTTAATTTGATTTGTTAATCCATTGCATAAATAAAACAGTGGAAAGCATTAAAGACAGTATTATTATGGACACTCCAATAACTATCGGGAAGTATGTACAACTAGTCATTAATTCTTGTGATGTTGTCCATCCAGATGCACCCTTAGGTCTTGATACACTTATGGCTATGTCACGTCCTTTAAAAAAGCCGATAAATGTAACTAAACAACCACTTAGAAACAAAATAACTATTAGTATAACAGCTTTAATCTTTTTTTGAATCATATCTTCGTCCTCCCTAATTACTTTAACATATTACAATCATTATTGAAATAAAAAACCACAAGGTTTAGGCCTTGTAGTTTTTTATTGGTGGAGCATAGGGGACTTGAACCCCTGACCCCCACACTGCCAGTGTGATGCGCTCCCAACTGCGCTAATGCCCCACATTTATTACTTGTTCAATCCAATATTAACATGATTTTTTACTGTTGGCAACCAAATTTTTCCGAGAAATTGACATATCAATCTCTGGACAGACATGCAAGTAAAATTCCACTATCAATACTGACAAAAGCTACTTCTTCCTCAAATTCATTACTAATTCCCCAGGAAGTTCCCAAAACCATAGTTGCATTGACTAGCGGATACTTTAACCCCCTTGTACTTACACCTGTGACTTTCTCCGTTATGGGAATTAAAGAAAGCTTTCTGCCCTCTTTTTTACTAATGCTGAAATTTGAATCGAACATATATAATTCGTTATGTTCATCTGCAATAGAACCCCTAAGTCCAATATCCAGCATTTTTTTCAGAAGCATAATGTTAGCAAAGGAATGGTCAATTCTTGTTCCCAAGGCTCCTAAAAAGACAACCTCTGTAGCTCCCAACTCCAATATCTTTTCAATAGCAAGTTCTGAATCAGTCATGTCCTTTTCAACCGGAAACTTCGATACATTTATGCCTTTTCTTAAATAATAATCCAAATCCTGTGAATTGGCAGAATCAAAGTCACCTATGAGAATATCAGGATTAATTCCCATTTTCCTCAGGTGACCCGCTCCTCCATCTACAGAAATAATATAATCTGATTCTTGTATGTACTTTTTAATTAAGTCATAATCACTAATTGAACCATTACAAACACAAACAGCCTTCATTTTATCTCTCCGCCATATGAAATTACAATGCACTCCTGTTGTAGGAATTCAGTTTTAAGCCTCTAATAGCTTCACCAACGTCATCTTGTTTAAACACGGCAGAACCTGCAACAATTACATTAGCTCCTGCCTTTGTTACAATATTTATGTTGTTGGCATCAATTCCGCCATCTACTTCAATATCAGCTACAAGAGTATTTCTTATCATCATATTTTTTAAGTCTGAAATCTTTTTTGTAGATTGGGGCAGATAGGATTGGCCTCCGAAGCCAGGATTAACAGTCATAATAAGTACCATATCCACGTCCTGCAATACAAAATCCAGTACAGTCAGCGGTGTTGCCGGATTCAGAGCTACTCCCGCTTTCTTTCCACAGTTTTTTATTAATTGAATTGTTCTGTTAAGATGTTTTGTAGCTTCAGCATGTACAGTTATGATATCAGCACCGGCCTGTGCAAACTGCTCAATATATTCATCAGGGTTTGATATCATCAGATGAACATCAAAAGTTTTTTGTGTGTATTTACGTAAACATTTAACAACTCCCGGCCCGATTGTTATATTTGGCACAAAATGACCATCCATAACATCGATATGAATAATATCCGCACCGTTTTTATCTATTTTTTCAATTTCACTGCCCAGACATGAAAAGTCGGCTGATAAAATTGAGGGTGCAATTTTAATCATTTTATCACTCTCCTAGATTCGGTCTTTTTTCCTTTATATTTTGGAATATCTTTTAAGGCTTTATATAATTGTATATATCTTTGATATCTGTTGTTATCAATTTCGCTGTGTTCAAGTGCTTCAATAATCCTGCATCCAGGTTCTGTTATATGACTGCAGGAGTTAAACCTGCAGGTATTAATGTAAGGCCGGAACTCGGGATAATAACTTTCCAGTTCATTATACGGGATATCTGTAATCTCAAAAGAACTAAACCCGGGGGTATCCGCAACATAACCACCGTATTTAAGTTCAAGAAGTTCCGCATGCCGTGTAGTATGCTTTCCACGTTCTATTTTGTTGCTCACACTTCCCGTTTCCATAACCCATGAATCCATAATATGATTTAAAATGGTTGATTTTCCTACCCCCGATTGACCTGCAAAAACAGTGATGTGTTCTTTTAGTTCTTCCTTTAAGAGCTTGTATCCGACATTACGGACAGAACTTATTTCTACGACTTCATAGCCGGCCAATGAATATGCGTTTCTGATAGTTTTAGCAGTACCATCATCAAGGTCAATCTTATTAATGCATATTATAACTCTGATTTTTTTCATTTCTGAGGTAATTAGCAGCTTGTCCAGCAACATATAATCAGGGTTTGGCGCTTTTGCAGCTACAACAATTGCTATTTGGTCAACGTTGGCAATTGCCGGGCGTACAAGTTCTGACATGCGTGGAAGTATTTCATCAACGTTTCCAAGCTTTTTAGCTTCGTCAATAATGCTAAAGCCTACCCTATCACCCGGAAGGGGGGTAACAGAATTCTTCCTGAATACCCCTCTGGGTTTGCACTCATAAATATTCTCTGTATCTTCTTGCTTTACGTAGTAAAAACCACCAATTCCCTTAAGTATTATACCAAGCGGCAAAATGAACCTCCTATTTTACTTTCCATCAGGGTTTGTTTTATTATCTCCGTCTCCGGAGCCGTTATCAGGCTGCTGCGTACCTGAAGTATCCTGACCTCCGGATGTATTTCCTTTACCGCCTTTACCATTACCTTTTGTATCTCCACCAGTATTACCGCTGGTCTGAGTATCTGATGGTTGGCTCTGGCTTGAACTTGGAGGCGCCTGTTGTTCCTGAGGTGTAAGCCAGATTGTTACCGTTTCACCCGGAGCGACTTCAGAGTATGCTTCAGGAGCTTGTCTATTAACGATTCCATTAGTAGTGCCTGCCGGAAGTACACTTCCAAGAGATAATTTTGCATCTTTAAGTAGTTTTAGAGCAACACTTTCCGTTTTGCCAACAAGATTCGGAACTTTTACTAATTTAACTTCCACACCCTTACTAACAAAAATTGTCACTACCGTATCATCTTTAATCTCTTCATTAGCTTTTGGCTCTGTACGGATTACATAATCTGCCTTAACACTCTCATTAAATTCTTCTTCAATTTTATATTTTATATCCTGACTTTCAAGTTGACTTTGAGCATCTCTATAATCTTTATTTATAACATCAGGCACTTTTTTACTCTTAGGGCCATTACTGATGGAAAGCTCAAGATTTGTAAAACTACCGTTTCTGTACTCTGCTCCCGGTTCGACACTCTGATTGAATATTATACCTTTCTCTACTGCATCATTATCCTGCCAGTTCTCGGTATAATTGATTCCTCTTTTAACTAAATCATCCTTTATTTCTTCAAATCTCTTATTACGATAATCGGGCATAGTATTAACTTTATTATCAGGCGTACCTTTTGTCAACAAACTTATAGTTATAAACAGTAATAATCCTATAACAAGCACACTGGCAATACCGGCCAGCCAATAAGTTGTATTGTTTTTCTTTTTTTGTTTTTCGGATTCATACTTTTTATTACTTACATTAGTCGGCTTTGTACTTACTCTTACAGTACTGTCAATATCGTCAGAATTTACAGTTCTCATTCTGATTGTTGACTGACTTGAAACTGAATTATGACCTATAAACCCGCCTTGAGGCTGTACCAGAACAGTGTTTAAATCGCTTAGCATTTCCGTAGCTGATTGATAACGCACATTTTGTTCTTTTTGAATAGCTTTCATAATTATTTCATTTACACCATAAGGTAAGCTGGGAACTAGCTTGTGAGGCTCTAACGGAGTCTCCTGAATATGCTTCAATGCCACCGCTACAGGCGAATCTCCATCAAAAGGAACCTTGCCTGTAACCATTTCATATAGGGCTATTCCCAAGGAATATAAATCAGATTTTTCATCAATAAATCCGCCTCTTGCCTGCTCTGGGGAAAAATAATGTACTGAACCGATTGTACTTCCAACCATAGTAATTGTAGAAGAGGTTACTGCACGTGCTATTCCAAAATCCGTGACTTTTGCAATACCTTCTTTTGTCAACAGGATATTGTGCGGTTTGATGTCTCTATGTACAATGTTATTCTTATGCGCATGTTCAATTGCAGAGCAAATTTGAATGGTTATTTTAACTGCATCATTCCAGTTTAACGCACCATGCTTGTTTAAATAATCTTTTAAAGTCATACCATCGACATATTCCATAACAATGTAATGGATATCATCTTGATGTCCCACGTCATAAATCGATACAACATTGGGGTGTGAAAGGCTTGCAACCGCCTGAGCTTCTATTTTGAACCGTTTTACAAACTCATCATCGTTTGTAAATTCTGTTCGCAACACCTTAACAGCCACAAATCTGTTTAAAAGTGTACATTTTGCTTTATATACGACAGCCATTCCGCCGCCGCCTATTTTTTCCAGTAATAGATACCTGTTTCCTAAAATTTGACCTTCCATACTTCACCTCATTTTATATTTTCCCAATGATTACGGTTACGTTGTCTTCCCCGCCTTTATTATTCGCATTTTGGATTAAAGTATCACAAGCATCCTGAGGATCCTTATTATTAATAATTATGTCCAAAATATCATCTTCTGCCATCATGTTGCTAAGACCATCAGTGCATAAAAGTATAACATCATTTTCTTCAACGTCTATTTCGTATGTATCAACCTGCAAGTCAGGTTCATATCCTACAGCGCGGGTAATGAGATTTTTCTTAGGATGGTTTATCGCTTCATCCTTTGTTATTGAGCCATTTTTAAGCATTTCCTCTATAAATGAATGATCCCAGGTTACTTTCTCGATAGTTTTATTTCTAATCAGGTAAACTCTGCTGTCACCAACATGTCCAATATAGAGTTTCCTGTTTTTAAGTACAGTTATAATAAGTGTAGTCCCCATACCCTGAGTAGAAATGTCAAGCAGCGAAAATTTGTATATTTCTTCATTAACAGTAGTTATTATTTTCTTTAGTAGCTCAGGAATATCTTCTGTAGACCAATCAGATTTCAGAAGGTAATTGCAGACCGAGTCAACTGCCTGTTTACTGGCGACTTCACCACACTGGTGGCCGCCCATTCCGTCAGCTATGACGAAACAAACCGGGATTCCCGGATAACCTACCAAAACATTACAATTATCTTCATTTAGCTGTCTTTTCAATCCCCTATCAGTTTTAATACCATACTTCAAACAAATCACTCCTGAAATAAACACTTTAAGATTCATAAAGTAAATTGGCACTACTGTCAATTTTATTCTTTCTAAGCTGTCCGCAGGCAGCATTTATATCGCTGCCAAGTTCCCTCCTAACGGTAGTTTCAATACCTTTAGACTCCAAAATGTTTTTAAATTTATCTATGTGAATTCTTGAGCTTTTTTTATAACCATTACCTGTAACGGTATTTACCGGAATCAAATTTACATGGCAAAGCATTCCTTTTAATAGTCCCGCCAGCTCTCTGGCATCCTGCTCAGAATCATTTTCTCCTGAAATCATTGCATATTCAAATGTTATCCTTCTTTTTGTACTCTCTGTATATATCTTACATGCTGAAATTAATTTGTCAATACAATAAGCCTTATTAACAGGCATCATAGCCGACCTCTTGTCATCCCTTGCACTATGTAGGGAAACAGATAGAGTTATGGGGATATTCTCCTGTGCAAGCTGTAACATTCTAGGGACTACGCCGCAGGTAGAAAGGGAAATATTGCGCATTCCTATCATCAATCCGTCCGGATGATTCACTATCTTTAGAAACTTAATTACATTTTCGTAATTATCCAGCGGTTCCCCTATTCCCATCAAAACTATATGACCAATTCTGTTACCGGAGTCCTCTTGCATAGTCATTACCTGATCAAGCATTTCACCCGGAGTCAAATTTCTTGAAAACTCTGCTCCTGTAGATGCGCAAAACTTGCATCCCATCCTGCACCCTGCCTGAGAAGAGATACAGGCTGTAAAGCCATGCTTGTACTCCATAATAACACTTTCAATAATATTTCCGTCTTCCAGCTCAAATAAATATTTGACGGTTGAATCAATTTGTGATTGAAGCTTATCAGCTATTTTAATCCTGCTTATTTTTGTTACTTTTACTAATTCATCTCTTAATTGCTTTGAGATATTAGTCATATCATCAAAAGATCTTATTCCACTGTTTGTCCATTTAAAAATCTGCTTTGCTCTGAATTTCTGCTGCCCCATCTCCGACAGCATCTGTTCAAGTTCCTCCAAAGTCATATCCATTAAATTAATCATTATAGGTAATTTATTTCTCCCTTTTTATTTTACTTATAAAAAATCCATCTGTCTGATTTATATTCGGATATAATTGAATATATCCTTCTTCTGAACTGGAAATATCCAGAGCAGAAGGCATAAGTTCCCGAAAGCCTGACAACTTAAAACCAGCATTCTTTGCAAGAAAATCCTGTACAATTTCGAGATTTTCTTGGGGCTGTATTGTACATGTACTGTAAATTAAGTATCCTCCAACTTTCAAATACCTCGCAGCAATATTAAGTATCTTCTGCTGGAGATCGGTAATCTCTTTTAACTCATTCTCTGTCCTTGAGTACTTGATATCCGGTTTTTTTCTGATTATGCCCAGTCCCGAACAAGGTGCATCTATCAAAACTCTGTCAGCTTTTCCTATGAGGTTTTCATCAATATCACATGCATCATGTATTTCCGTTTTAATAATATCTATCCCTAACCTTCTGCATGACTGCTCTATAAGATTGAGCTTATGCTCATAAATATCTCTTGCCAAAACTGTTCCATTATTATTCATAATCTGTGCAATATGTGTTGCTTTTCCACCGGGAGCACTGCATACGTCAATTACCGTTTCACCCTCTTTGGGGTCAAGGATTTTTCCAGCCAGCATTGAACTCTCATCCTGAACCTGAAAATACCCTTTTTTAAAGGTTTCTAGGTTTGATATTGATGATGGATTTTTCAATATGACCGCTTCCTCAATATACCTTCCCGGTTCCGCATTTATTCCTTCTTTATGTAACAAATCCAACAGAGTTTGCCTGTCTGTCTTCAAAGTATTTGTCCTGATAATGAAATCCGGCACCTGATTATTACTTTTTAACAGTTCCTCTGTAAACTCTTTCCCATATAATTCTATCCATTTTTGCACCATCCAAACGGGATGTGAGTAAAAAATACTTAGATAGCTTGCAATATCACTTTTATCAGGATAAGGAATGTTATCTATATTTTTTGAAATATTTCTAAGTACTGCATTAACAAATCTGCTGGAAGCCTGATGCCCATACCTTTTTGCAAGCTCAACTGCCGTGTTGCAGGCTGCCGAAACAGGTATTCTGTCAGTATGAAGCAGCTGATATACGCCAAGTCTTAAAACATTTTTAATCCATGGTGACAGCTTTTTAAGCTTAACACTGGAGTACTTTCCTATAATATAATCTATTTGCAAAAGCCATTTTACCGTACCATAGACCAGTTCTGTTGCAAATGACCTGTCAATCTCTCTGAGCTTATCATTATCAAGATGCCTGTTAACAGAAATATTTGAATATGCTTGATTTTCAGTAATATCGTACAAAATCTTTAATGCTGTCTCTCTTGCTAAATCTACTGCCACATTAACCTCCATGAGCCAAATACCGTCTTTTATTAATTTGATTTCTTTTACCACTAATCCCTGTTTCTTCGTTCATTTGCAAGCAGCAGTAAACGTAGAAAGCTGGCAATTGCAACTAATGCCGACGCTACATAAGTCATCGCTGCCGCATTTAAAACCTTTTTTGCAGACGTAAGTTCTTCCGTCATAAGTATTCCGGTGCTGCCCAACACTGATAATGCCCTTTTACTGGCGTTGAACTCTACCGGCAGTGTTACAAGGTAAAACAATATCGCTGCAAAAAACAAAAGCAGTCCGATATTAATTATTATCGGCCAGCCCAGAAATAATCCCAATATTGCAATGTACGGACCTGCTGAAGAACCAATCCCTGCTGCCGGAACCAAGGTACTTCGTAAAACAAGAGGCCCGTATTTTACTTTGTGTTGTATTGCATGTCCTGTTTCATGTGCAGCAACACCTATAGCGGCTACTGAAGTACTTCCATAGGTGGATTCAGATAACCTGAGTACTTTCTTTCTGGGGTCATAATGGTCTGTAAGCTGACCACCTACATGAGTAACTTCAACATCCTGTATACCGTTTACCTGAAGCAGATAACGAGCAACTTCTGCTCCCGTCATATGTTTAGAATTACCAATTTTGCTATATTTATGAAAAGTGCTTTTAACCTGTATCTGAGCAATCATTGATATAATCAGTGCCGGAACAACCAGTATCAAGTAATATTTATCCATATATAAAAAGCCCATAATACTGTCCTCCTGTATATAATGGCATCTATACTGCATTAAACGGTAAGCTGTTTTATTTTATTGATGATACCTTCTACATCTACATCTGTATTAATACACGGTCCGTTTGGCTGTTTGTTAATAATACCAATTACCGGAATACCCTTAATATCTGAAATACCGCTCATTAAATCCCTTTCGCATGCCACAGATATAATAATCCCCGGTTTTGTTTTTTTTACTATATTCCTTGCTACTGTGCCCCCTGTAGCAACAAACAGATTTAGTCCATTATCCTTTGCATATTTTAGGAGTACTCCGATTTTGCATTTACCACATTGGCGACAAAGCTCAGGGTCGGAAGTCACCTTTAGTCCACACTGGCTGTTCTGAAGACAGTGTGGCAACAGAATCATTATATCTCTGGCATCATACTTTTTATTATAGGATTCCACCACAATATTATTTAATTCAATATAGATATATCTTATACTCTTTTTTTCTTTGCTGTTTGATTTTGTAAATAAAACAGCAACAGGCATTAGAATCCTTAGTCCCAATTTTGTAAGTGTCAAAGTCAATCCTGACGCTTTTTTCATTTTGAATGTATGAAAAATAGCTCCACTCATTACAGCTAATGCACCAATACAGAATCCTACAGTTGTAATCAATACAACCAGTATGGCACTATATACATCAATGGAAGCATTTACGTAAGCGACTCCAAATACTATCAGCAGCGAAATAAAAACAGTCAATATAATAATTAATATACGTAAAAATGTCTTCACATTAGTTTCCAAGTTTCTCACCTATGCTAATTTTGTGTCCTCTCAAGTAATCGCTGACCTTCATCCTTTTAGAAGAATCAAATTGCAGCTCACTTATGATTATGTAGCCATCAGAGCATTTTATCAGTAATCCGCTCTCATCAACTCTTACAATCTCTCCGGGGCAATAATTTTGGTTATTCTCCAAATCTGAAAGGCAGGTTTTCCAAACCCTCATTTTACTTTCATTTAAAAAGGTGTACGCTCCCGGCCACGGGCTTGTTCCTCTTACCAGGTCGTGTACCTGTTGAGCAGTTTTATTCCAGTCAATAAGCCCTACTTCTTTTGTAATAATTGGGGCGTATGATGACAAGGAATCCTCCTGCTGCTTTCTTATAAGTGTTCCTTGTTTTAGTTCTGAAAGAGTTTCTTTCAATACTTGGGCTCCTAAAACAGCCATGGCATCATGTAATTCTCCCGCTGTCATATCTGAGCCTATTTCAAGCTCCTTTTTAAGTAACATATCTCCGGTATCAAGTCCTACATCAGTAAACATAGTAGTAATACCTGTCACCTTTTCACCGTTTATAATTGACCACTGAATAGGAGCTGCTCCCCTGTACGCAGGCAAAAGAGAGCCATGTACATTTATACATCCTAAGGTTGGTACATCCAGCATCTCCTTTGATATAATTTTCCCATAGGCGGCGGTAATCAGTAAATCCGGAGCCAAATTCCTGATTTGTTCAACAAACTCAGGTGTCTTTATTTTAGAAGGCTGGAGAACTGTAATACCGTGTTTCAACGCAAACTCCTTCACCGGAGGAGCTGCCAGTTTGTTGCCTCTACCCTTTGGCTTGTCAGGCTGAGTAACAACTGCAATGACTTCATATCCTTCATTTATAAGCATTTCAAGACTAGGCACTGCAAATTCAGGTGTACCCATAAAAATTATCTTCACTAATACTTCACTCTCCTAAATAACCGTGATATTTCATAGATTAATCTTTTTGCATTTCCTCAAATTCTTTTTCAGTGTACATCTTATATGCTTTATCTTTATATAAAATTCCGTCCAAATGATCTAATTCATGACATATGGCCCTGGCAAAAAACTCACTGGCTTCGATGGTTATATCCTCACCGTTTCTATCAGTATATTTTAGTGTGACATTCATGGGGCGCTTAACCTTTCCCAAAACCCCGAGGATACTCAGGCAACCTTCTATACCATCCTGTTCTCCGCTTTGCTCCAGAATAACAGGATTAATCATCTCATATAAACCGTCCCCAACATCAATAACAACCATCCTCTTGAGAACACCAATCTGGGGTGCTGCCAAACCTACACCGTCAGCTCTGTACATAGTATCCGCCATATCCTCTAAAAGAGATAGTATTTTTTTATCGATATTTTCAACCGGTCTGCTAATCTTTCTTAATACTTCTTCCCCATCTTTCCTTATTTGCCTGTAAGCCATATCCAACCTCCAATTATATATATCTTATCTATTATAGCATATTATAAGGATTTATATCTATGCTCATAGTCACATCTTTGTCCTTGTTATTTTTCCAAAACCTGTCGCCCATGGTTGATAGCCGTTCGATAAGCAAATCCGTATCCCTTTCCTTGACAACAAACCTCCAACGGTACTTGTTTGCAATCTTAGGTACCGGACATCTGGAAGGCCCCAGTACAAGAGTGTCTTCGGAACAGCCTTCGCACAGAAGAGGTTTCACGTTTTTTGCCGCCTCAAAAACACCTCTGTCGCGCTTGCCTGTAAAGGTAACTAATGCAATATTAGTAAACGGCGGATAGTCAAGTCTTTTACGAATCGTAATTTCCTGATTGTAAAATGACTTAAAATCGTGTTTACATGCTGCAATAATACTGTACTCATCAGTATTATACGTTTGAATGATTACACGACCTCCGATGTCTCCTCTTCCTGCTCTTCCAGCCACCTGTGTAAGAAGCTGAAAAGTCCTTTCAGAGGCTCTGTAATCACCGGTATTGAGCATACCGTCTGCTGCAAGTACTCCTACCAGAGTAACATTAGGAAAATCATGTCCTTTGGCTATCATCTGTGTACCTACCATGATATTTATATTTTCATTTTTAAACCGGTTAAGTATTTCCTCGTGTGCATTTTTGTAGCCTACGGTATCCATATCCATACGTATTACCGAAGTCTCAGGAATACGCTTAATAACTTCCTCTTCGATTTTCTGAGTACCTATACCAAAATATCTGATATTTTCACTTTTACAGGATGGGCATACCGAAGGATTCTGTACGGTAAATCCGCAATAGTGACAAATCAGTCTCTTACTTTTAGAATGATATGTCAATGCTATGCTGCACTCCGGACATTTCATAGTATAACCACAATTCCTGCAAATTACAAAAGTTGAAAATCCTCTTCTGTTAAGAAATAAAATACTCTGCTGATTATTCTCTTTATTTTTCAGAAGCTCTTCTACTAATCTGGAACTGAAAGGCGTCTTATTTCCATTTTCCAGCTCGACCCTCATATCCACAAGCTCAACTTTTGGCAGAACTGCTGTTCTGGGTCTGTTTTGCATTTCCAGAAGGTGAATTTTCTCTGTTTGCGCATTATAATATGTCTCAACAGAAGGTGTTGCAGACCCGTATACAAGCAGACAGTTATTTATTTCACATCTCTTGCGGGCGACATCCTTTGCATTATATCTAGGCAAAGATTCCGACTTATAGGAACCTTCATGCTCTTCGTCAATAACAATTAATCCTAGATTTTCCATAGGAGCAAATACCGCTGAACGTGCTCCTACTACCACATCTACTTTGCCGTCTCTTATAAGTTTCCACTGATCAAATCTTTCCCCAAGAGAGAGCTTTGAATGTATAACGGCAACCCTGTTACCGAATCTTGAAACAAATCTCTCTACCATCTGAGGTGTCAGTGAAATTTCAGGAACAAGCAAAATAGCCTTTTTCCCTAATAAAAAGCAGTGGGAAATAAGCTGAAGGTATACCTCTGTCTTTCCGCTTCCTGTAATGCCATGGAGCAATGTTTCCTGAAAATTTCTGCAGTCCAGCTGTTTCTTTAAAAAAGCCAGTGCATTTGCCTGATCCTCTGTGGGAGATAAAGGTTCTGTCTTTTCATAATACTTGTCTTTAAGAGGATTCCTTTTGATTTCAAGACTCTTGTAGCTTATGTACCCATGTTTGCTTAGAGTATCAAGTACGGAAGTTGTGACACCGGCAAACCTTTGGATATCGCTGACGGAAACTATTTCATTATCAAGAAGTATCTCAAGAACTCTTACATGTTGTATCCTCTTAATCCGATTGTTTTCAAGTTCATCCAAAATCTCAGAGGCCGGTCTTGCAAGGCTGACGGCTTTAACCGTCTTTGCATTAACCTTTTGCTCATAGCTTTCCTCCATGTAAACCGCCCTATCTTGGCACAGCTCCTCAACAGCTGATTTGAATCCTTTTATTGAGCAAAGACTTCTAAGCTCTTCGTACTCGCATTCCCCTCCGCAATCGGAAAGAACACTCAAAACCTTTTTTAACCCCGTTTTTTTGAATTCTTTTTGAAAATCATTATTAATCTTTATATTCTTAACTGTTTTTACACTTATCCCCGGAGGCAACATGCATTTAATAATGTCTGAGTATGTACAAATATACCTTCTTTTCATCCATTCCAGAAGCTGTATACTGTCATTTGTCAAAAGCGGGTACGGCTCAATTACTTCTTTTATTTCTTTATATACAATTGGCTTGTCACTCAATACCAAAGGGTTTGTATCCAAAACAAACCCTTCCCTTACCTGCTCTCCGTTTCCGAATGGAACAAGTACCCTGCAACCTTGAAAAACTTGTAGAGACAAGTATTCAGGTACACTATAAGTATATTTTTTATCAAAAGCCCTGGTTGTATTACTTAGCACCACTGATACAGTTGTAACTTTCATTATGTCGACTCCATATTACATATTCTAAAGAACCCCTATATTATATCAGATATGCAATTTATTTATCAAATCAGCAAAAATATCTCTTGCCTCGCTTTTGGGGAGCTTTTCTATCTCGCGGAAAGCCTTTTGTCTATATCTTTGTATGTAATTTTCTGTATATTCCATACCTCCTGAAGAATATATCTGAGAAATAATATCCTGAAGTTCTTCATTTGACTTCTCTTCTTTTCTCCAGTAGTTTTCAACCTTCTGGTATATTTCCTTATTATTTTTACAAGCATATATTCCCGGCAGAGTCAGTATGCCCTTGGAAAGGTCATTAAAGACAGGCTTTCCCCATTCAGAATCACCGCTTTTGTAGTCCCGGTAATCATCAATCATCTGGAACATAACTCCGTAGTAAAATCCAAGTTTTGAAAGGCTGTTTGTAATACTATGATTACATTTTGCACATAACGCACCCAAAGCACAGGAAGCCCCAAAAAGTACTGCTGTTTTTCTTGAAATCCTTTTCAGATATGATGGAACTGACAAGTTCATTACATACTTATCCCTGTATTGGTCTACTTCTCCTTCACAAATGGTCTTTACCGCCTTAGCTGCTATAGTAAGGTGTTTTGCAGGAACAATATCTGCAAGCATCAAAAGTGCTTTAGTGTACAAAAAATCTCCGCAGTAAATAGCCATATCTGTTCCGTATTTTTTGTATACTGTTTCCCTGTTTCGCCTGAATGGTGAGTAGTCCAGAACATCGTCGTGTACGAGAGTAGCAGTATGAAGCAATTCTATGGCACTTGCAAGCTTAATAAGCCTGTCCTGCCGTATTTTACCGAAATATGATGAAGCAATAACCATTGCAGGTCTGAGTCTCTTACCGCCTGCACCCACTGTATCGGCGATAGCCTTAACCAAAAGCTGGTTTTTTGAAGTAACATTTGTACGTAGATTTTCCTCAACTTTCTCAATATCATTGTTTAACCTTTGGTTTTCAAAAAACATAATTACCCCTTATAAATTTGATATAATATTTAACCTTTTTAAGGCTCTTACAAAAAAGGAGCTGCATATTCCTACAAAAGTCCCCATAATAATTCCGGACAAAAGCAATACAGGTAAATACCCTACAACAGATAAATCACTCATTATAAAGCATGCTACCAATATCTGCCCGATATTATGCGCTATTGCTCCGGCTATGCTTATTCCAATTAAGCTTAACCACCTCTCCATATATTTTAACATTATCCACATAATCAGTGTACTCAAAATTCCTCCGCATATACTAAAAGCAAAAATTACCGGCCCCCCCATAAACAGGGATGAGAGAACGCATTTCACCAAAACAATAGCCATAGTATTTGACAGGCTAAAAAAATTTAAGGAAACGATAGTTATTATATTTGATAATCCAAGCTTTATCCCTGGAATTCCTACGGGAACAGGAAACCATGATTCAACAACAGACAACACCAAGGCCTGAGAAGTAAGAAGCGCCAGAAGAACCATTTTCTTTATATCTACTCTGTTTTTTATATATAATCTCACTTTACCACTCCATCCACATTCTGATTCTTGTCTTGCTCAAGCTTAATAATTATTTTATTAGGCAGACAAACAGCTATGTCCCCGGGGTGGCTGAGCCAGCCGGTTTTTACACAAACCTTGTCAGGGCAATCCGATTCTAAAAAGCAAATTCTGTTTTTTTCTGCTGCAATAGTTACCTTATGCAACCCTGATATATTAATTACTTCTCTTTTATCCAGACTTGTCAGATTTATTTTTCTGATAACTTTGTCATTCCTTTTTATTATCGCCGTAATACCAATGTTATCAACTTTGATTCCATTGACATTGCTTAAACTGACTGCATTTTCTTTGCCAAAAAAAATAGCTGAAAACATAGCAATAACTATTACCAATAAAAGAATTATGTCACCCTTTTTCAACATAAGTAAACTCCCCACTTTCATCCTGAAAATCAAAGTCCTTTTTAAGGTTTTCAGTTAAATAGACCTTTTTATCTTTAGTAACAAATATAGCATCAACACCATCCAGCTTTTTCAATAATTCTTCTGACTTCCTCAATCCCATCACAAATGTTGCAGTTGACAGAGCATCGGCATTAATGGAACTGTCCGTAACAATGGTTGAACTAATCAAATCCGAATTGCTGGGGCATCCCGTTCTAGGGTCTATAATATGGTGATACCTGATACCGTCTTTCATAAAAAATCTCTCATAGTCACCGGAGGTTACTATAGTTTTGTCTGAAACACTTAGAATACCAATATATTTACCGTCCACTGCTCTTGGATTTTGAATACCAATTCTCCATGGTGTATTATCCGGTTTATTTCCAACTACATAAACATTTCCTCCAAGATTTATGTAAGCTGATTTTATTCCTTCTCTACGACAGATTTTTACGGCTTCATCTGCTGCATACCCTTTTGCAATAGCACCAAAATCAATCATTTGACCCTTCATGGGAAGCCTGAAGGTCATTTGGTCTTGGCCAAAGTCAATTGATTTGTAATTCACAAGTTTTAGAAGTTCACTTATCCTGCTCGGGGAAGGCACATGGGGATGATCAGTAAAAACGCCCCACTCCTTAACTAAAGGCCCTATAGTTATGTCAAAGGCCCCATTGCTCAACTTGGAAAATTTATCGGCTGCAGTTAGAATATTATAGATATCGTTATTTATGCGGAATGCCTGTGATTGCCCGGAATGACTGTTAATCCGGCTAACAGTACTTGTTTTAATATTAACAGACATATTTTCTTCAAGGTTGTTTAACCTTTGAATAACTTTGTTAGCACAATCCTCAGCATTACTTCCATAAATTCTTTGAGAAATTACAGTACCCATTTGAAAGCTTTCTTTTTCAATGTAATCATTACTGGCGTTACTCTGTGAACATCCGCTTAGGTAAAAAGAAACAATTATAAATGTCAAAAGAATTAAAAAACGATAATTTTTCAAACAACTCACCCCCATATAGTTACGAATATGAATACAATTCAAGCAAAATATACATCATATAAACGTACAAATATATTTATAAAGGTTTCCCTGAAATTTCTACTTTTATAACAAAAACAGGAGAGATAATAATGTCCAGAAAAATAGTAATCGTAGGTGCAGGTTATGCAGGAATAGAAACTGCTTTATACCTTCAACGAAAAAAGAAGAAGAAAGAAGATTTATCGATTACGATTATAGATAAAAATTCATATCATACACTGTTGACTGAGCTTCACGAAACTGCCGGAAACAGAATAGACTCCCATGGAGTTATTGTACCTCTCAGAGATATATTTCAATACACTGATGTTAATATAGTAAAAGATGAAATTGTAAAATTTGATATGGAAAGTAAAGTTGTTTCATCAAATAATAATAAGTATGAATATGACTATCTTGTTTTAGCTTTTGGAAGTGAGCCGAATTATTACGGTATACCCGGAATGAAGGAATACAGCTACCCTCTTTGGTCATTTAAAGATTCACTCAGGATAAAAGAGCATATATTGGACTGCTTTGAACTTGCTTCACAAGAAATTGATGAAACCAGAAAAAAAGCTCTTTTGACCTTTGTAGTAGGCGGAGGTGGCTTTACAGGCGTTGAGATGATGGGCGAATTGGGAAGATGGGTTAAAAAACTTTGCATAGATTACGGTATTTCCCGTAATCAGGTAAGTCTTTACCTGATAGAAGCCCTGCCCAAAATACTTACAATACTAAATGAGAATAATGTTAAAAAATCCATGGATTATCTTACTTCTTCTTTAGGAGTCAATGTACTTCTTGAAAGTGCAATTACAAAACTTGATTCTGAAAAAGTGGAGCTAAAAGACGGACGCTCCATAAATACACGTACCCTTATATGGACTGCCGGTATAAAAGCCTCCTCTCTGACCGATGAAATAGACACTGAAAAAAATAGAACTTCAAGAATTGTTGTTGACGAATACACTAAAACAACCTTTAAAAATGTATACGCAATAGGAGATGTATCTGCTTTCACCTATGATGATAAAATTCTTCCTCCGCTGGTAGAATCAGCGGTGCAAACGGGTAAAAATGCAGCTGTTAATATTCTGGCTGATATCAGAGGCACTGAGAAAGTCAAATTATCACCTAAGCTCCATGGTGTTATGGTTTCAATCGGGAGCAATTTTGCCGTTAGTGAGATAATGGGTAAGCAACTTCCTGTATGGCTGTCAATACTAATGAAGTACATGGTAAACGTCCATTATTTATTTGGCATAGGGGGATTTGAACTTGTTATAAAATATCTGAATCATGAATTAATAAACAAAAGACACAGAAAATCCTTTCTTGAGTACCACTATACCCGTAGATCCGCTACAATATGGCTTGTACCCCTAAGACTGTTCCTTGGCTACACCTGGTTTATAGAGGGCTACAATAAAATAAAGGAAGGCTGGTTGACTTCACCAATGTTGGCAGGCATGCCCGTTGATGGTGCTTCCAGTGCTTCTATTACGGAATCCGGAGAAAAAGTATTCAGAATTATTTCCTCACATACACCCGAGTGGTATGCATGGATAGCAAATAGATTAGTAATTCCAAACGCTCTTGTCTTCCAAATAATGATAGTTTTAGCTGAAGTGGGACTTGGACTTGCATTTATATCAGGAACATTTACGTTTATTGCAGCCCTTGCCGCAATTTCTTTAAACATCAATTTTCTTCTTTCAACAGGCTTGTATGAGACAAGCTGGTGGCTTATCCCTGCTGAAATAGCTATGTGGGGAGGTGCAGGAAGAGTGTTTGGCATAGACAGTTACCTTATGCCGACGTTGATGAAGTTATGGAGATACCTTGTAAGACGAAGCTCATAAACTAAAAAACCATCACACTTCTGTTCAAAAACTGAAGTGTGATGGTTTTTGTCTCTATGTTCATAAAAGATTATTCTTCTGTTGAATTTTCAATATCGTTATTCTCGTCGTTCTCATCATTTTCATTAGTAGCTGACGGTTCGGAAATTTCCATTTTAGAGACCGAAACCTCATAAGCAGTCTTTGTCAGAGTTTCTCCTGACTCAAGCTTCTTTTGATACTCTCTGCTTTGGATTCTTCCCCATATTTTAATATTGTCTCCGATAGACAGATTTTGAGAATACCTGGCATTTCTGCCCCAAGCTATGCATGGGATATAGTCTGATTTATTATATGGTCTGTTAACTGCCACAAGTATATCTGTTATTTCCCTTCCAAAAGGGGTCATTCTATATATGGGTGACTTACATATATAACCGTTCAGATAAATCTGATTAGGATTTTTTATTCTTTTATCTTCATCAATAAAAACGACTTCCCTTGCAAAAACAGTAAGTACAAGTTTATTTGATTCACTCTTATAACTGTTATATGATCTGAATTGACCCTCTATTTCCAACAGTGAGCCAATTACAAGCTTCTCCTTTGGAACCAGACGTTCTGAAAATGTAACAGATATTTTGTCACTGCTTTCACTTAATCTGGGTACATCTAATTGAAAAGAATAGAATCCTTCTCCATATACCTCATGACTATATTCAACCTCCGAAACTACTCTTCCTGAAATGGTCACTACGTTGTTTTCTATTACATTTCCGACCATTTACCCCCCACTCCTCTCTTTTGCTGTTGTGTCTCTCTTTTTTATTTATCTAATGTAATGTGTATTCCAGTAGAATACGATTTAGAATATTTTTTCTTAGTTTTTTAATTTTGTCCATAAGAATGAAGGTGCTTAATAGTTATTGCCAAAATAATACAATCATAATATATTATATTACAAAATAACTCAAAAAGGAATCATTTATTCTACAAAAATCACCCTTGTTTTTTGGTTGAGTTTATTTCAATAAGTCATCCCCTTCGCTTGACATTCTATAATTTTTTATTATTCTTAAAGACTTCTTTAATTTTATCATAATTTTACATAAAGTGCTATATTTATATATATATGGTACAGCCTGAACCTTCCTACACCCTTTGCTTGGTAAAAGGTAACGATGCTACAGAATTCACTTAATGTTACGGATATGATTGCTCACTCTCTAATGAGAGCTTTACCCTTTCGCTTAGCACCCTGCATTACTACAACGCACCGAGTTTAGCTACACGGCTCACTATAAAAAGTGCCCTCTGATTGATAAATCAAAGAGCACTGCATGCTGAAATGTTTGATTAATAAAATTTATATAAATTATGATAGGAGCTGAGAAATAAGTGGCTCTGTAAGTTAAATGTTTCTACAATTGAATAATTAGTTCTCAAATACGAAATAGAACTCCAACTTTTTATTTTCCAACCACCTTTAAATCACAAGTTTGAGGGGCCTCGAGGACAAAAAGTATAAGCCTCAGTGCTGGTATCCACTTGGAGTTGCATGTTTTATTAAAAAAGCATTCTCTTAGATTCAAATCATCTCAAAAATCTCCTTTCACTGGTTAAATCAATTACTTAACCAGACGTAATGGAGACACCCTTTATATCCATACAACTAAAGCTTATGTATTCCTTAATGATTTCAACTGCTTCTTCTACACCAAGTGTACTAACATCCAGACATAGATTGTAATTTTCCGAAAGACCCAGAATTCTGCCTGTATAATATTTGTAATGCATGAAACGCTTTTTATTAATATCACGCATGCGTTTCATAGCTACCGACTTTTCCAGATGCTCACGCTGACTGATCTGATGTACTTTATAATCTTCTTTCGCATATACAAATATTTTATAGCAATTTTTCAAATCTTTCAAAACATAATCAGCGCACCTCCCGACTATTACGCAATTACCTTTGCCAGCAGCCTCTCTAATAATCTTAGTCTCAATCTCATACAATTTATCCAGTTCTGTTTCTTCATCTGTTAAGATTTTATACTGTGAAAAAAAATCATACAGAAAGCTGTTTGTCATTACTTGTTCTTTTGCTTCTATATATGCTTCTGGCAAATTACTTTCTTTTGCTGCCATTTCTATAATACTTTTATCATAATAATCAAATCCAAGATTTTTTGCCAATTGCTGCGCAATTTTTCTTCCGCTGCTTCCGTATTCCCTGCTGATTGTAATAACAACCTTGTCCGAATTCTGCTGCAACCACTTTTTTTCAACTTCTCTTGCATTTTCTGACAGGAAGTTCTCAACAAAGCCCAGCTTTCTTTTCAAAAATCGTGCTATCATCCCTACAAGCAGCGCAGCAACAATTGTTCCTTCACGCACACCAGCAAGTTTATGGAATATAAGCAGCCCTATGGCGCCAGCTACAGTTGTCATCGATGAATCAAAAATAACCTTCGTTTTACCAAAATCTTTATGAAATGTCACAGACACTGCTTTTACAAATGCTTCTCCTGGCAGCATTACAACATCTGCTGCCATCTCCATGTAAACACCTACTCCTAATATTATGCAGCCAACAATCAGAGAGAGAAATTTCATGTAGTACATATCCGGCTCCATAAAAGATAGCATTTTCATAGTCAGGTCAATAAACCATGAAAATGCCATAGACACTGGTATTTGCAATAAATATTGTCTAGAAAAATTCTTACGCAGTAAAATTATTTGGATAATAATTAGAACAATACTCATATACAGAGTAAACATACCAAGTGTCGGTTTAAATGCTAAACTTAATGTATATGGGATACTGGAAATCGGTGATGTGCCAAGGTTTGCTTTCGTAATAAAACTTACACCAAAGGAATTTACTAATAACCCTATACTAAATAAAATGTATCGTTTTAACATTTCTTTTTTACTCATTGTAGTCTCTCCGTATCAGTCATATTACTGCATATTTTATAAAATATATTCATAAACTTTTCTCTCTCGTTTTTTTCAATCCCATGAAACACTTCTGTTTCTATCGCAAGAAATGTCTCTGCTACCTTTTCTGCCTTTTCCTTTCCGATATCTGTCAAATATACATAGCTTGAGCGCTGATTACCATTTAATGTCCGCCGCTCTATTAAACCCTTTTCTTCCATGATTTTCAATATTCCTGTTAGTGTAGCAGGGTCTATCTGACATCCAAAAGCAATATCCTTTTGTATACTTCCATCATGTATACTAAGGTAGTCTAATACTTTTGGCTGTCCAGATGTTAAACCTGTTTCTATTAACCCATTAAATACTTTTTTCTGAAATAATGCCTGATTAATCATAAGCAAGTAATGAAAACTCTGATTCATATATCCTCCAATTGTTTGTATCCTCACTATTTGTATCCAAACTTTTTTTAATATTTAAAATTGTAGGGTAATTTATTTTATTTGTCAAGCGCCAACCACAAAAATAAAGTAGCGCTCTCTTGAAGACCTATTCCTAAGACCGGAACTTTGCCGTAACTTCCTTCAGATTCCTCGTCACCGAGGACCCCCCCTTGCTCTTTTGCTGTAAGCGGTAAACCATGAGTACAGTTATCAAAAAAACCACCATATAGGCGGCTGAATTTACTGCTTAGTTTGCTTTCTGCATTGTTCCGGCAGTTGATCTGACCATGGAAGCAGTTTATCTAAAAAAGTTAAGTCTTTGTCATCCATATGCTGGGGTATTTCCTTCAGTAGGTATTTAAAATACTCATATGGCTTAAGATTATTGGCCTTTGCCGTTTCTGCAATACTGTAAATAATTGCGCTGGATTTTGCTCCTTCGATGGTATCTATCATATGCCAGTTGTTTTTCCCTATACAAAACCCGCGAATTGCAGATTCCGTTGCATTGTTGTCTAGTGGTACATCCCCATTCGTAAGGAAGGTCTTTAGATATTTTTCCTGATTGATACAATAGGTAAAGCCTTTGCCCGTTTCTGACTGTGATGCCACTTCTTGTTTATGGTTTTTTATCCATGCGAAGAAAGCCTCCACTTGTGGCTTTACAAGTAGCTGCCGTTGTACGACCCGATCTTCCGGTGTAAGTTCTATCAGATCATTGTCGATTTTGTAGATCATGGCAATTTGCCTCAATGCAGCATATGCAAGTGTACTTTTTGCAGCTTCTTTGTCCATGGTTTTAACCACATCAGCATATCGTCGTCTGGCATGACTCCAACAGCCCGCTATCGTTATACCGGATTCTTCTTTTTCTAATTGATGATATACTTGGTAGCCATCCGTTACCAATACACCCTGGTATTTCTTTAAAAAATCCTTTGGATGGCTGCTGTTTCTGGTTCGCTGGTAATCATAAAGTATAATTGGCGGAGCATTATACAGCTTTCCTGTACGGTATACCCACATGTAACTTTTTGATCCTGTCGCTCTACCATCTTTGGATACAATCACAGGGGTTTCATCCGCTTGTGATACCTTGCATTTATATAGTTCCTGATGCAAACGGTCATATAAAAGTGATAAATACCTCTCTCCACAAAGGATAGTCCAGTTTGCCATTACTTGTCTTGAAATCATTACATCGTTTCTGGCAAATTCCTGTTCAATCCTGTTTAATGGAAGTGCATTGATGTACTTCGAGTTTAGGATGGCTGCCTCCAGTGAAGGAGTGACAATACTGTTTCGAAGCAAGTCGGTTGGCCGACTTGCCTTAACGATGGTTTGGTTGTCATTTCCGCAATAAACCGCCACATGATGTTCTTCTACTTCGAATTGGACAGGGTGAAGAGCCAGCCTTTTGTATACCTCATCAGGAAGACGGCGCCATTTTTCACCAAATGTTGATCTAAGCTGCTCTTCAGATAGTGTATGCTCTATGATTGTAACAGGAATGTTCTTTAGATCTTCTTCACGCTTTCCTTTGTGTTTCTTCCGTTTATAGGCTTTGGGGCATACTTCCTCCAGCTCTGGTTCAGGAACTTTTTCAGCAGCTAAAACTTCAGCTTCGTTAAAATAGAGCTCCATTTGATCTTCAAACTTCATTTTTTCGGAGGAACGTCCAAACCGGTGTTGTTTTGATACACTTAACTGTTCAAAAAGCAGATCCATCTTCTGATTCAGTTCCTGCATCTTTGTATCCTGTTTTTCCTTATCACTCTGTAAGGAGATGAACATATTGATTATGTCTGCTTTGCTGTATTTAGTTAATTCATTTACACAGTATTTTTTATCCATAGAACTATCATACTATACAAAAAACACCATGAACAGTGCAAAAAGGGAATTGCTGAAATCTGTGGATAATCCTCACAAATTCCTGCTTTTATCCACTACAAAATATGCTTGGGAAACGATTTCTTCACTGCTTTTGACTGATCAATAGATAATCCTTCAGTAAGCCATCTGAATTGCTTGGATGTGATACATCTTGCTTCCTTTTCACTACGAGGCCATTGAAACCGTCCGCTTTCCAGACGTTTATACAGAAGAACAAATCCATCTCCCTCCCACAAAATAGCCTTTATGCGATTTGTTTTTCTCCCGCAAAAGAGAAATAGAGTGTTTTGAAATGGATTAAGCTTAAATTCATTTTGGACAATGGCTGCAAGGCCATCAATTCCGCAGCGAAGGTCGGTATATCCGCAAGCAATGTATATTTGATCAAAACCGGCTGCATCATTAAACATGTCCCAGCACCTTTAATATATTGGCAAGCAACTCCGGTGATGTTTGATTTGAAAGTTCAAGGCGAGAACTGCCAATACATAGAACCATATCAGGACTAAAATATTTATCGGTACACGTTTTGCTGTCCAACACTTTAAGTGGAATAAAAGCTGTATTCTGTTTGGCTACCGGTAATTCAGAAGAAAATGAACTGATTTCTTCACGAACTCTACGTTGCCAGTAAAAAAACTGTTTTTCGTTAATGCTGTTTTCTTGACACCATGCCTTTACAGACATTCCGCTAGTGCGGCATGCATGGATAATGGGAGCCCACTGAGAAAGTCGGTACTTATGAGTTGATTTTTGTGCATCCATAATGAATTCTCCTTGAAACTTCAACAAGTTTGCTTTAAAAACTCCTAAAAGTATTTAAAGTTGCAACTAAAACTATTCAGGAGTAATTATCACATGGCAGATGCCTTCAGTCGAGGTACTCATGGTTTACCACTTACCTTTTGCTAACGGTTGGCATTATCAGCCCCCCGTATTAGACTTACACCCACTGGCGTGTGTCCAGTTTCGCTGGACACACGGCGCACAAAAACAAAACCTCAAGCTATAAGCTTGAGGTTTTCATATAAATCTGGCGGAGACCTACTTTCCCGGGCCGTTTCCAGCCAAGTATTATCGGCACTGAGATGCTTAACTGCCGTGTTCGGTATGGGAACGGGTGTGGCCATCTCGTCATTTCCACCAGAAAATTTAAAATTGTGATAAGCTTCGTATTACTTACATACTACTAGCTTCTGACAATTTTGTTAACTTTTTTTAAGATACTTTTGTACCTTCAGAACTGATTAATGTTATTCTCTTAAGAAGATGTGAAGCTCTCATTGTCTGGTTAAGACCTTCTACTTTTGAATACCTGTTTTCTTTGGGTCAAACCCTCGACCTATTAGTATCAGTCAGCTTAACACATTACTATGCTTACACTCCTGACCTATCAACCATGTAGTCTACATGGGGTCTTACCTATTGCTAGTGGGATATCTCATCTTGAGGTGGGTTTCACGCTTAGATGCCTTCAGCGTTTATCCCTGCCGAACTTGGCTACCCAGCTGTGCCATTGGTATGACAACTGGTGCACTAGAGGTTCGTCCATCCCGGTCCTCTCGTACTAAGGACAGATCCTCTCAAATATCCTGCGCCCGCGACAGATAGGGACCGAACTGTCTCACGACGTTCTGAACCCAGCTCGCGTACCGCTTTAATTGGCGAACAGCCAAACCCTTGGAACCTGCTACAGCTCCAGGATGCGATGAGCCGACATCGAGGTGCCAAACCTCCCCGTCGATGTGGACTCTTGGGGGAGATAAGCCTGTTATCCCCAGGGTAGCTTTTATCCGTTGAGCGATGGCAATTCCACTTTCATACCACCGGATCACTAAGCCCTACTTTCGTACCTGCTCGAGGTGTTTCTCTCACAGTCAGGCTACCTTATGCCTTTGCACTCGTTGCGCGATTTCCAACCGCGCTGAGGTAACCTTTGGACGCCTCCGTTACTCTTTGGGAGGCGACCGCCCCAGTCAAACTGCCCACCTGACAGTGTCCCTAGACCAGCTTATGGTCTCAGGTTAGAGTTCCAGTACTTTTAGAGTGGTATCCCAACGTCGACTCCTTGATGGCTGGCGCCACCAATTCTCAGTCTCCCACCTATCCTGTACAAAAAATACCGAAACCCAATATCAAGCTACAGTGAAGCTCCATGGGGTCTTTCCGTCTAGTCGCGGGTAACTTGCATCTTCACAAGTACTACAATTTCGCCGGGTACGTTGTTGAGACAGTGCCCAAGTCATTACGCCATTCGTGCGGGTCAGAACTTACCTGACAAGGAATTTCGCTACCTTAGGACCGTTATAGTTACGGCCGCCGTTTACTGGGGCTTAAGTTCATGCCTTCGGGTTTCCCCTAAGCAATTCCCGTAACCTTCCAGCACCGGGCAGGCGTCAGCCCCTATACTTCATCTTTCGATTTAGCAGAGACCTGTGTTTTTGATAAACAGTTGCTTGGGCCTATTCTCTGCGGCCTCAATTGCTTGAGGCACCCCTTTTCGCTAACTTACGGGGTCAATTTGCCGAGTTCCTTAACAACGCTTCTCCCGCTCGTCTTAGGATTCTCTCCTCACCTACCTGTGTCGGTTTGCGGTACTGGTACCTTTAATCTGGATAGTGGTTTTTCTCGTCAGTGTGGAATCTGTCACTTCGGTACTTGTTTTCCCTCCGCATCACGTCTTCGAAACATCCGGCGGATTTGCCTACCGGACTATCTACCTCGCTTGCACGATCTTTTCCAGCTGATCGCTTGACTTATCCTCCTGCGTCCCCACCTCTCTCATAACGATTAACGGTAGTACAGGAATTTCAACCTGTTGTCCATCACTTACGCCTTTCGGCCTCAGCTTAGGTCCAGACTTACCCTGGGCGGACGAACCTTCCCCAGGAAACCTTAGGTTTTCGACGGTAAAGATTCTCACTTTACTCTCGCTACTTATTCCGGCATTCTCACTACTGCTTCGTCCACAAGTCCTTTCGATCTTGCTTCAACCTACAACAGTAAGCTCCCCTACCACCCTCGTGCATCCAATACTATCTCCTAGTACACAGTTTAGCTATGAGATAATTTGACCAAATGTTTTGAATCATTTTTCATATGATACATTTGGTGAAATTACCTAGCTCTATCTTACTTGCTAGGCGATACTATTGGATGCACGCTGATCCATAGCTTCGGTACACAGTTTAGCCCCGGTAATTTTCGGCGCAGGCTCACTCGACTAGTGAGCTATTACGCACTCTTTGAATGAGTGGCTGCTTCTAAGCCAACATCCTAGTTGTCTTAGCAAGCCCACATCCTTTTCCACTTAACTGTGATTTTGGGACCTTAGCTGATGGTCTGGGCTGTTTCCCTTTTGACCATGGGACTTATCTCTCATAGTCTGACTCCCAAGTAACATCATTACGGCATTCGGAGTTTGATAGGGTTCGGTAACCCGGTAAGGCCCCTAGCCCATTCAGTGCTCTACCTCCGTATGATTTTCCCTTGAGGCTAGCCCTAAAGCTATTTCGGGGAGAACCAGCTATCTCCGAGTTCGATTGGAATTTCTCCGCCACCCACAGCTCATCCCAGACCTTTTCAACGGTCATGTGGTTCGGTCCTCCACGAGATTTTACTCCCGCTTCAACCTGTCCATGGGTAGGTCACCCGGTTTCGGGTCTATAGCATGCAACTTAACGCGCTCTTAACACTCGGTTTCCCTTCGGCTCCGTACCTTTAGTACTTAACCTTGCTGCATACAATAACTCGCCGGACCGTTCTACAAAAAGTACGCTGTCGAGCCTTAACGCTCTTCAACTGCTTGTAAACATAGGGTTTCAGGTTCTCTTTCACTCCCCTCCCGGGGTTCTTTTCACCTTTCCCTCACGGTACTGCTTCACTATCGGTCACCAGTTAGTATTTAGCCTTGGATGGTGGTCCACCCTGCTTCCCACGAGGTTTCACGTGCCTCGTGGTACTCTGGATTCTAGCCTGCCTCTTAACATTTCGCTTACGGGACTTTTACCCTCTATGGTCTCAGCTTTCCAGCTGCTCATTCTGCTATGTCTTAAGGATCATTATGCTAGTCCACAACCCCGAAAGATATTGCTATCTTTTGGTTTGGGCTCTTCCGCTTTCGCTCGCCACTACTTACGGAATCTCTTTTGATTTCTACTCCTGTTGGTACTTAGATGTTTCAGTTCCCAACGTCTGCCTTCGTAACACTATGTATTCATGTTACGATGACCGAGTGTTTAACTCGGCCGGGTTTCCCCATTCGGATATCCACGGGTCAATGGCTATTTGCGCCTCTCCGTAGCTTTTCGCAGCTTGTCACGTCCTTCATCGCCTTCTGGTGCCAAGG